>CAVHRT010000014.1:0-30306 GCA_963638355.1 Flexilinea sp.
CTTGTTATTTGTTTCTAGCAAAAATTGAAAACTTAGGGTTGCAAATTTGAAAAATGAAATTGTATATCGAAATTATTCGTAGAACAATGAACATTTGACCATAAAATTTTGAAAGTTATCAACCGCGTTACTAACCGATTTTTTTCCGATGAAATAGGTGAAAATCAACTTTTTGCGAACTTTATTCCCACTTTCAACAACCAAATATAATCATCATATTTTATTTTTAAAATAAGAATAATATAATCTAGTTGTTGAGTTCACAACCATAGAATTTTGCCGATGAAATGGCGCATAAGTCAGTTTTCACTCTGTGCAATTTTGGCAAATTTCGATGTTGCGGCGATTCATCAGAATTTGTTGGCGAAAATCGTTGGCGGCACTACCCTGCCAAATGGTTTTGAAATCGGAATCGTGCAAATTTCCAAAACAATGATCGGCATTTTTGTCGAAACAGCATGGCACAACTTCGCCATCGCTGGTAACTACCGCGCCCTGCCACTGACGCAGACAAAAATTGTGCTGCGCATGTTTCAACTGCCACACACCATTTTTATATATGTAGCGACTGAATTTTGGATTTTGCGGAATCAGTTCCGATTTTTCTTCGAAATTATAAATTTGTGCCGTTTTCACCGAGCATTTTTGAACATTTAGTTGGTGTTTCAATCGGAGAAAATCGTCGATTTCGTTCTCGTTGTGACTGAAAACCACAAACTGCAATTCAATTTCTGGCGTATTTATCGACAATTTTTGTTTTGCTTGGTTGATAAAACCGATGGCATCGAGTACATTTTGAAGTTTGCCTCCGCGGCGGTAGCGTTCGTATGACTTTTGCGTGGTTCCATCGAGAGAAATTATTAGTCGTTTCAACCCAGAAAGCACAATTTTTTCGGCCAATTCTTGGTCGATGTTTTGCGCGTTGGTTGATGTGGTTGTGTAGATGCCTCGCTCGTTGCCGTAGCGAATCATCTCAAAAATTTTTGTAGCGAGAAATGGTTCGCCCTGAAAGTAGAGCATCAGATAGCAGAGCGTGTCTGCGTTTTGATTGATCACAGATTTGAAAATTTCGAAATCGAGATAGCGATTTTTTCGCACGAGGCGCCTTGAGCCCATCACGCATTCGGGACAATGCAGTTGGCACACCGCCGCTGGCTCCACCGAGAGCGACACGGGCGCACCCGCTACTCTGCCCCGTTTGGTGACGAGTGCCAGCGCGAAACTTACCCTATTATTCAGCAAGTTAAGCACTTTTTTGGGCGTGAGTGTGGCTAAAAATTGGTTCAAATCGTCGAATTTTTAGAAATTCCGCTGCAAAAATACACCTTTTTTTCCGTTTTGGTGGTTGGTATAATAATTTGATTTTCAACCATTTATCAACAAGAAAATGAGCGTGCAAAAATTTTTTTGAGAAAAAACGGCAATTTCACGCAAAGAAATTGTAATTTTGCCTTTTGTAAAATAGAAAAATAGTATAAACCCCTTTAAATTTTTCATCATGAACAAAAAAGCAATTGTTTTGACGCTAGCTGCAGCCGTTTTGGTGCTGTTTGCCTGCAAGCCGCCTAAGACATTCGTCGACAATCTTAAGGTGAGCGTGAACCCACTGGAGTCGCACGCTGGGAAAATTGAGGTTACCATCGATGGTACTTTTCCTGTGAAGTATTTCCAGAAAAAAATGGTGATGACCGTAACTCCTGTGTTGAAATCGAAAACATCGGACGCTACTTTCGAAGCCGAGCCTGTAACCTACCAAGGCGAAAAAGTGAAAGGCCAGAACAACGAAGTAATCAAATACAAAGTTGGCGGTCAGTACACACAAGTTGCCAAATTCGACTACGATCCAGCAATGGAAAGTTCGGAACTTTGGCTCGAAGTGAAAGGCACGCTTGGTAAAAAATCGTTTACCATCGATCCTATCAAAGTGGCTGACGGTGTGAACATCACTCCGCTGCTGGTGGCTGTTGAACCAGGTGATGTGAACGCAAAAATTGAGAGAGACAATTTCCAACGCATCATCGAAGAGAAGCAAGAGGCTGAAATTAAATTCTTGATTCAACAATCGGAAGTGCGCAACTCGGAGATTAAGAGCGATGCTGTAGTTGCCCTCACAAAACGCATCGACGAGGCTAACAAAGCCGCTAATCTGGAAATGAAACAGTTGGAAATTGCTTCGTACGCTTCGCCAGATGGTGGTGTTGAGTTGAACGAAAAATTGGCTGACAAACGCGACAAAGCATCGCAGAAGTTTATCAACAAAGAGTTGAAAAAACTGAAAGCTAACGTTACAATCGATAGCAAATTCACCGCTCAAGATTGGGAAGGTTTCCAGAAATTGATGGAAGAGTCGAACATTCAAGACAAAGAGGTCATTCTCCGCGTGTTGAACATGTACAGCGATCCAGAACAGCGCGAGGCTGAAATCAAAAATCTGTCGGCTGCTTACAAAACCATTGCCGACGAAATTCTGCCACAACTGCGTCGTTCGAAAATGGTTCTGTCGATTGATGTTATTGGTCGCAGCGATGCCGAAATTGACTCGGTTGCTAAAGCAAATCCTGACACACTGTCGCTCGAAGAGTTGCTCTACGCTGCTACTCTGACCAACGACCTTGACCGCAAAGCCGAAATCTACACCAAAGTTACCGAGCTTCACTCTGACGACTATCGTGGATTCAACAACCTTGGCGTAGTTCGTTACGAGCAAGGCGACATTGATGCTGCTGGTCGTGCATTCGAGAAAGCACACGAGATTGATTCGAAAAACGCTGCTGTTAACTTCAACTGCGGCATTGTGGCTCTGGCTAAAGGCGATGAGGCTAAAGCTGAAGAATACTTCGGAAATGCTGGTGGTGTGGGCGACGACCTGAACATTGCCAATGGTGTGATTGCTATTCGCCGTGCTGAATACGACAAAGCCGTTGAGTTGTTTGGTGCTGCTAAAACCAACAACGCTGCTCTGGCTAAAATCCTGACGAAAGATTACGCTGGTGCTCGTTCGGTTCTCGAAAGCGTTGAGGCTCCGAATGCTAAAACAAGTTACATGCTGGCCATTGTAGCCGCTCGCCAGAACGACCGCGCTGCTGTGATATCGAACTTGAAGAAAGCCATTGAGGCAAACGCCGATTTGAAAGCTAAAGCCGCTAAAGACGTTGAGTTCTTGGCTTACGCTGAAGATGAGGAATTTGCAGCTCTCGTGAAATAATTTAGCACGATATTTGTGAACTGTAGTCGCCTGCCAACCGATTGCGGTTGGTGGGCGATTTTAATACCTCCCCAACCCCTCTAGAGGAGGGGTTTAAAAACAAAAAAAAGATATGAAACGAAAGAAAAATGATGCGTTACTGGCGTTGAAGTTGGCGCGCAAAAAGAGCAGGGAAGAGGAGATTGCGGCATTTGGACACGCAATTTGCTACAAGAAAGTCTTCGTTGACCGAACGAAGTACAATCGCAAACGCGACAAGGCGAATCGACACAAAGGCGGTTCGCCTTATTTTTTGGTGTTAGTAGCAAGTAGAAAGTAGCAAATCGCAAGAAGGGGTCCCTGCAAAAACTAAAAATTGAAAATTAAAGCTTATAGACTCCGACTAATGCGTTAAACTTTTCAACTTATCAACTAATTTCGTATCTTTGCAAAGCAAAATCAATTTACCATGAAAAAGAGAATTTTTCTTTCGTTTTTATTGTGTGTGCCGCTGTTGGCTGGCGCGTGGGGACTCGAGGGTCACCGCATTATTGGCGAGGTGGCGCAACGAAATCTGACCAAAAAAGCGCAAAAACAGATTGTTGCCGTGCTTGGCGGAAGCACCATTGCCATGGAGGCAAATTGGGGCGATTTCATCAAAAGTAATCCCGACTTCAAGGAATTTAGCGATTGGCATTACAATAATTTCGAGGCGGGGCTTACTCGCGCCGAATTCGACAGTGTGGCGATGCTCACCGATCGCGGGCAGGCTGTTTATCGCATTTACTACCTGATTGATCGCTTGAAAAACGACAAAAATGACACCATTGCACTGCGTTATCTCATTCACATTGTGGGCGATATTCACTGTCCGATGCACATGGGGCGTCCCGAAGATCGCGGCGGAAACAGCATCAAAATAAAATGGTTTGGGCGGCAGACCAATCTGCATGCACTTTGGGACGATGCGCTCATCGATGGGCAGAAACTGAGTTACACCGAATATACCGACCACATTATGCGCACGCAACCTTACAAATATGCCGCTTTTGAGCCATCGCAGGTGAAAGACTGGGCATGGCGTACGGTGCAAAATGGTGAGCAAATCTACGCCAATGTGGCGCTCACCGAAAAGCCCTACAACTATATCTACCAGTTCAAAAGTATGTGGGAAAGCAGTCTGATGCTCGGTGGATTGCATTTGGCAGCTATTTTGAATGAAATTTATAAGTAGGAGTAAAGTGTAAGGACAAAAGAATAAAGAAGGGATAGTGCGGTTACGAAAATATGCCGTAGAACATAAATTTTACTTTTGTTCAAATTGAAAAAAAGTTGTACTTTTGGAATTCAGCAATAATCTAAAATTTCTATGTGGACCGAAAAAGATTTAGAGCAGTTGCAGGCCAAAGGCATTACGCCTGAGCAGGCCGAGCGTCAGTTGGCGAGTTTTGTCGACGGATTTCCCTATTTGCAGATAAAACAGGCTGCGGCCGTTGGTAATGGGCTTTTGCGCCTTTCGCACGACGAGGCTGCGGCTGCCATCGAGGCGTGGAATGGCTATTTGGCTGGGTCAGGGCGTGTGGTTAAGTTTGTGCCTGCTTCGGGTGCTGCTAGTCGCATGTTCAAGAATCTGTTTGAGTTTTTGAATGGCAATCACGACGAACCTCAGACCGATTTTGAGAAGGAATTTTTCGCAAATCTGAAGAATTTTGCCTTCATCGGTGAGTTGAATGCTGCCTGTTTGAAAAACGAAGGTCGCACCGCTGCCGAATTGGTGGCTGAGCATCGTTACAAAGATGTGGTGTCGATTCTTCTAGAGCCGAAAGGCATGAATTATGGCGCATTGCCAAAAGGATTGCTCAAGTTTCATCGTTATCCGAACGAGGTGCGCACGCCATTTTTGGAGCATTTGGTCGAGGGTGCGCTCTATGCCACAGTCGAGGGGCGCGCGTGCATTCACTATACCGTTTCGGCGGAGCATCGTGCGTTGTTCGAGCAGCATTTGCGTGCATCGTTGCCCGAGTACGAAAAACGTTTTGGAATAAAATTCGAGGTAACTTTTTCAGAGCAGAAACCATCGACCGACACTATTGCTGCCGATGCCGAAAATAGGCCTTTCCGACTGAAAGATGGCAGCATTTTGTTCCGTCCGGGTGGCCATGGCGCGCTCATCGAAAACCTGAACGACATCGATGGCGACATTGTTTTCATCAAAAATATCGACAATGTAGTGCCCGACCGGTTGAAAGAGCCAACGGTCGATTATAAAAAGATAATTGCGGGCTTGTTGGTTTCGTTGCAGCGGCAGGCGTTTGCCTATCTTGAAGAGTTGGAAAACGACAAAATTAGCGATGCTAAACTTGCCGTGATTGCGCAGTTCTGCACAGCGCGGTTGAACAATCAGAATCCAAATCAGCAGCAGTTGAGTAGGGTAGAGTTGATCGATTATTTACGTCGCAAACTGAATCGCCCGATGCGCGTGTGTGGCATGGTGAAAAACGAAGGTGAGCCGGGCGGTGGTCCGTTTCTCACGGTGAATGCCGATGGTACCATTTCGCCGCAAATTCTTGAAAGTTCGCAGATAGCCGACAAAGCCATGATGGCCGAGGCAACGCACTTCAATCCTGTTGATTTGGTGTGCGGTATCAAAAATTATAAGGGCGAAAAGTTCGATTTGCCGCGTTATGTCGACAAAAATACCTGCTTTATTTCGTCGAAATCGAAAGACGGGCGCGAGCTGAAGGCTTTGGAGTTGCCAGGACTTTGGAACGGCGCTATGAGCGATTGGAACACCATTTTTGTGGAGGTTCCGATAGAGACTTTCAATCCTGTGAAGACTGTGAACGACCTTTTGCGTCCGCAGCATCAGTAGGGCAGAGAAATACAAAAAGAAAGGCTGATTTCCGTGTGGATTTCAGCCTTTTTTGTTTAATTGTGTGCGTAGAAATACTCAATCATTGGCAGTTGTAAGAAATCTGAGTGGAAGTTGTCGTCAACAAGTTCCCAATGTCTGTTAGGAATGTCGAAATAGTAGAGTTTTTCTTCTTCGTAATCGAAGGCCCAGCACTCAATTTCTGGGAAACGCACAGCCAAATTATCGCATTTTCTTTTGATTTTAAGTAGTTCATGGTGTGTGGTTATTTCTACCATCATCAGTGGATACATGTCTGCCCTGTCGAAGACTACTAAATCGGGTGCTTTGTCGTCCCAATCATCGGTGAGAGTGGCCTCGGTGAGTACCCAAAATTTTTTTGATAGTTCATTTGCTACATTTATGTGCAAATTATTCATGATGATTTGGTGTGCCCATTTGGGTCGAGGACACATGCCAATACCGGTGTAATTATCGAGTAATCCCATATTTTTGCGTGTTAATCGTGTTCGTAAAAGTATTCAATCATTGGTAGTTGTAAAAAATCTGAATGGAAATTATCATCGACAAGTTCCCAATGTCTGTTGGAAATGTCGAAAAAGTAGAGTTTTTCTTCTTCGTAATCGAAGGCCCAACACTCAATTTCTGGGAAACGCACAGCCAAATTATCGCATTTTCTTTTGATTTTAAGTAGTTCATGGTGTGTGGTTATTTCTACCATCATCAGTGGATACATGTCTGCCCTGTCGAAGACTACTAAATCGGGTGCTTTGTCGTCCCAATCATCGGTGAGAGTGGCCTCGGTGAGTGGTAAAAAAGTTTTTGGTAACTCGAGTTTTAAGTTAAAGAGTAAATTGTCCATGAAGATTTGGTGTGCCCATTTTGGTCGAGGGCACATACCAATACCGGTGTAGTTATCTAAAAGTCCCATGTTCTTTAATGGATTTTTTTTTTGCAAAATTAGGGGCTTTGTATTGTATCACCAAAAATTTTATGTCGTTAATGGTTACTCTTCCTCTTTGTACCAACTGGCGTACATGGCGTAGTTGTGCGCAATTTTTTGGTTTATCTCTTTCGATTGTTCGGGCGAGACGGCTTTCACCTGTTTGGCTGGAACGCCAGCCCAAATGGTGTAGGGTGGAATCACGGTGTTTTTCAGCACCAATGCGCCAGCGGCCACTATGGCTCCTTCGCCCACTTCGGCGCCATCGAGCAGGGTAGAGCCCATGCCAACGAGTGCGTAGTCGTGGACCGTTGCGCCGTGAATGGTAACATTGTGTCCAACAGATACATAATCGCCAATGTGGATTTGCGATTTTTCGTAGAGCGTGTGCAGCACTGCGCCATCTTGAATGTTCACGTGGTTGCCTATGCGAATGGAGTTGACATCGCCGCGCAATACTGCGCCGAACCAAATGCTGCAGCCATCGCCCATCACTGTGTCGCCAATGATGGTGGCGTTATCGGCCAAAAAACAGTCTTTCCCAATTTGCGGCTCGAAACCGCGTACTTTTTTGATTAAAGCCATAACTTAAGATTTCAAATTTCAGATTAAAGATTTCAGATTTTCTCGTTCTAGTCCGATGGTTGTTGGTAGTCCGTGACCGCAATAAACGGCAGTTTCGTCGGGCAGAGGCAGCAGTTTTTGTGTGATGCTGTCGATGAGTGTTTGGTAGTTGCCGCCTTGTAAATCGGTGCGCCCCATGCCACAGCGGAAGAGTGTGTCGCCAGAAAAAAGCACTTTTTCGTTTGGTTCGTAGAAACAGACGCTGCCGGGCGAATGTCCTGGCGTGTGCAGCACGTGCAGTTCCGTTTTTCCAACCGAAATGATGTCGCCATCGTTCAAATAGCCGCCGAGCGGTTGTGGTTGCACACCTTTGTAAATGCCGAAATATGCTGCCAATTCCACGATGTGATCGCCTAGAAATTCATCATCTTTGTGTGCCTCGGGCAGAATGCCATAGTTTTGCGCCAGCATGTGGTTGCCCATGGCGTGGTCGAAGTGCAGATGCGTGTTTAGCACTCGTTCGATGGTCAGATTTTTGGCAGCGATGTATTGTTGAAAGCACTCGTTTTCAGTGGAAGAGAGGCAGCCGCAGTCTATCACAATGGCGCGCCGCGACTCGTCGTGCAGCACGTAGGTGTTTTCGTACACGGGATTGACTTGGAAGAATTTGATTTCCATTGTGGGCAGAATTGTAGTTGGCGAAATTTTTCAACTGTGCTTAGTGCAACGGCAGATAGACCACTTTTTTTGTTTCGAAATAGGGTTCGGCGAACCATTCGCTCACTTCGTAGGTGGTGGCAACGTGGCGGAAGGCAAAAATCTCGCGATCGAGTTCGCCACCTTTCAGGCAAATGAGGCCGTTGGGCAGACCGTTGTGTTGTTCGTGGCTGATGTTTTTGCGCACCAATCGTACCAAATCGCCCAGAGGCATCACGGCGCGGCTCACCACAAAATCGTATTTTTCCTTGTCGTCCTCCATGCGCATGTGGGCAAAGGTGCAGTTTTTTAGGCCGATAGCCTGCGCCACTTCGCTTGCTACGCGCACTTTTTTGCCCACCGAATCGACCAGATGAAACTTCACTTCGGGGAACATGATAGCCAACGGAATGCCGGGAAATCCGCCGCCTGTGCCAACATCGACAATTTTTGAACCTGCGGCAAAATTCAGCACATGCGCAATGGCCAACGAGTGCAACACATGGTGTTCGTACAGGTTTTCGATGTCTTTGCGCGAAATCACATTTATCTTGGCGTTCCAATCGGTGTAGAGCGGATAAAGTGCCTCAAATTGCTGCTTCTGCTCGTCGGTGAGGTTCGGAAAATATTGCTCGATTAGGTTCATTTTCAAACGAATTTTTTACTTGTCGCCAAAGTAGAATTGGTAAACTGGCGTTCCGTCGCGTAGGATTGGTCGAAGCGACTCTTTGCCGATCAGCAGGCGCGTTTCGCCCATGGCATACGGCGCAATGTCGTAGGGGTTGAACAGGTAGCAAATGCCTTCGTCGGTGATGGAAAAATTGCCGTTTGGCGCAATTTGGTCGGCGAAGAAATCGCTCAATGCGAGATTATTTTTCGCCGTGTAAGCCTTCAGCGCGTTATTCAGCAGCGCAGTAATTTGGTCGGTGGCATCGGCTGTGAAAATGTCATCTTCGGTCAGTTGATTGCCATTTTCGAGGTCGAAAACCCAGCAGATGGTGCTTCCCATGCCGTGTGCGCCGCCCGTGTACATGTAGCGTGTCATTTCGTAACTAAGCAGTTGATGCTCAGCGTCTTGTAGCGTTTGTACGGCTTCAATTCTCTCTTCGTAGAAATTGGCGCTAGCAAATTCGTCGAGGTCGGTCGACATCATGTTGAATTCGCTTTCGCAATCGGTGATGTAGGCGTCGAGCAGATCGCTATTGGGCAGGTTCACGTATTTTTCGCCGAAAATGTCGGTTACGAGTGTGGCGCGAATCAAGTCCTCCGCCTCGTCGTTCAGCGACAGCGACGGTAACTCTACATTGTAGTCCACATCGAAGCATTTCACTGTGTCGCCTGGGCAATTTATTTGCTTGCTAGCAGTCAGTTTTGTAAAACTGATGCTTTCACCTTTTTCGCTGCCGCACGACGCAAGCAGCAATGCGCTGATAATCAGCGCAAAACCCGTTTGAAATCGATTAGTTTTCATAGCCATTTGTTGGTATTTTTGGATGAATTTCTTTCTAAATCAGACTACAAAAATAGGTATTTTTTGTAAAAAATGGTCGATTTCGGCTCACTTTTTTGATTTTTGCACTAATTTTGCGGTGTTTTTCTGCGATGAAGCATTTCGTTCGACATATTGTTTGCCTTGTGTTGGCGTCGTATTTTCTTGTGGCTGGCTGTGGATTTAATGTGGCTCACTACTGCTGCGAGGCGTGCGCCGAACACGGCATGCGCATGTTCACCGCTGCTGGTTGCTGCGACGAGGTGCATCACAATCATAGTCACCACGAACACGCCAGCGCGCATTGCTGCGAACATCATTATGGCGACGGATTCAGTACTGCGCACAACGCTTGCACGCTGCAGCGCCTCGCTACCGACATCAGCACGCTCGATTGCCAACATATCGACATGGCGCCTGCCGTGGTTTGCTGCGAGATTATTTTGGCTGACGCGCCATTGCTACCAACCGTTGACGAAAATTGCGCACAAAACCTCACTTCACACGCGCCACCGCTGCTCTGCACAGGGCGTATTGTGCTTTCGCGCATAGCCACTCTGCTCATTTAATTCTGATTTTTTCGACCAAAAACGCACTCCGAAAACTGATTTCATTTCAGAGCGCGCTGTGAACATTTGTTCAACCGAAAAAATTAGAATCACAATGAAAAAATTTACTTCAACAATCTTATTTTTAATTTTTGCCTTTGCCTCCGCTGCTGCCGAAAGCGTCAGTGGCATGGTGAGCGATGCTGCTGGCGAACCGCTCGTCGGTGCCGAAATTGTTTGGCAAGGCACAGGCGTTGGCACAGTGGCCGATGTCGATGGATTTTTTGAGATTGAAACCACCGACGCTACCAATCTGCTTCAAATCAGTTATCTTGGCTACAAAACTGCCGTTCTCACGGTTTCTGATGCATCGGAAACGCTGCTTGTAACGCTCGAAGACGAAAGCACGCAGTTGAACGATGTGGAGGTTTCGGCGCGCGCCGTTGGCACGGTTACGTCGCGTGTGTCGGCCGTGCAGACGCAGCGCATCACGGGTGCAGAATTGTGCAAAGCCGCTTGCTGCAATCTGTCGGAGAGTTTCGAAACGAACGCTTCGGTTGATGTGGCTTATAGCGATGCAGCGACGGGTGCAAAACAGATTAAAATGCTCGGGCTTTCGGGCAATTATGTGCAGATGCTCACCGAAAATACGCCTGGCATTCGCGGCTTGGCGTCGAGTTACGGCATGGAATACATTCCTGGCTCGTGGATGGAGAGCATTCAGGTGTCGAAAGGTACGGCATCGGTGGTGAACGGTTACGAAGCCACCACGGGACAGATAAATGTGGAATTTCTAAAACCACAACTCGCCTCGCCAATTGCCATCAACGCCATGCTCAACTCTGAACTTTGCGCCGAACTGAATGCTACGGGCGGCTGGGACATAAACGATCGCCTCTCGACTGGTGTGCTGATGCAATATCGCAACGAAAGCATGGAACACGACCAAAACAAAGATGGATTTTTGGATATGCCAAAGGGAAATCGCGCCAACTTGCTGAATCGCTGGTACTACAAAAATGATGATTACACCATGCAATTGCTTGTGCGCGGACTTTACGACGATCGCCAAGGCGGACAGACCAAAGCATGGCGCAAAGCTAATCCCGACGCAACACCCTACGATATTGATATTCAGACCATTCGTGTCGATGGGTTTATGAAAAACGGCTATGTTTTCAATCACGAGCTTGGCACGAGCATTGGCATTATTGCCAGCGGAGCCTATCATCGGCAAAACAGCTTGTATGGTGCCACACACTACGATGCCACGCAGGGAAATGGCTATTTGAATGCCATTTTTCAGACCTATTTCGATGAAGAGAGCCGTCACAAACTCACTGCTGGATTGAGTTTGAATTACGATCATTATGATGAATTGCTCGCTACAAATCGTCTGCAAGATTCTATCTACAACAAAAAACGCGACGAATTTACGCCGGGCATTTTTGCTGAATACGATTTCAAATACGACGAAAAACTGTCGTTACTCGTTGGTGTGCGAGGCGATTGGAGCAATTATTACGGATTTTTCTGCACGCCGCGTTTCAATGTGCGCTATTCGCCGTGGAAATGGTGGAATTTGCGCGCTTCGGTGGGGTTGGGCTATCGTTCGCCAAACATCTTGACCGACAATGCGGCACTGTTTGCTAGCAGCCGAAAAATTATTCTTGCCGAAGAAAAATTTGCCCAAGAACGTGCCGTGAATGCGGGTATCAGCACCACATTCTACATTCCAATTGCTAGTCGCGAACTGCAACTGTCGGCCGACTATTACTACACGCATTTCATCGAGTGCGTGGTGGCCGATTTTGATAGCGATCCGCACGCCGTAACGCTCAGCAATTTGCATGGCGGGCGGTCGTATGCTGGCAATTTTCAAGTTGAGGCGTCGATGGAGATTTTGCGTGGTTGGACCATGACTTTGGCCTATCGTCAGAGCGATGTGAAACAGACTATCAACGGGCAGTTGCGCGAAAAACCGCTCACCAATCGTTTCAAAGGGCTGATTACCACATCGTATCAAACGCCGCTGAAAAAATGGCAATTCGACTTCACGGCACAGTTCAATGGTGGCGGTCGCATGCCCGATCCCGACAAAGAAAATCCGCTGTGGAGCGAGCGCTTCGATTGGTATCCGCAACTTTTGGCGCAGGTAACCTACTATTTCAAGACTTGGAGCATCTATGTCGGTGCCGAAAATATGACCAATTTTAAGCAGAAAAATCCGATTATCGCTGCCGATGATCCTTATGGTGCCGATTTCGATGCCTCGATGGCGTGGGGACCAATCACAGGCGCAAAAGCTTACATCGGTTTCCGTTGGTCGCTGGATAGAAAATAATTACTTAATTGTCTAATTTCCAGTTATTTAATTACTCTTTTTGGTAGAATTTTAATCAAAAAAAACATTCAATCTTATGAAAAAATTAATTTTTGGCGTTGCCATGTTGTTGGCTGCCACAAGTGCCTTTGCGGCAAAACAGACTGTGCGTTTGGTTGTATCACAAATGGAGTGTGCCAACTGCCAAGCCAAAGTGCAAAAAACGCTTGCCTACGAGCGTGGCGTGAAAGACCTCGAATTCAACCTTGAAAATCGTGTGGTTACGGTTACCTACGACGACGAGAAAATCACGGTGAAAGATCTGCAAAAATCGCTGCTCAAAAATCTGAAATATCGTTCGCGCGTGCTGAACGAAGGCGATGCGCTGCCAACTTTCGATAAAGAAGATGCCGACGAAGAGGAGCATCACCACGAACAGAGCGAAGAATAAGTTGTTCTATTTTGCTGATAATCAGCGAGATACGACATTTCGCTGCAAAAAGTGTGCGCACATTTTCTTTTGTTAGAAAAAAAGCGTAATTTTGCGCTGCATTTTGGCATATAGTGTGCATTATGGATACATTGAGCCAGTTTGAGATAACCGCCGAGCAGTTGAAGGCTGATAATCAGCAATTTAACTACCAGATTGACAACGATTTTTTTGAGGCTTTGCCCGATGCGGAGGTCAAAAAAGGTGCGCTTACTGCGGTCATCAACACGAAAAAAACGACGGGAAGGGTAGAACTTCACCTTGCAATCGATGGCGAAATAACTGTTCAATGCTGCCGCTGCCTCGACGAGATGCAGTTGCCCGTGCATACCACCGATGTGCTGACTATCGTTCTTGGCACAAGTAGTGACGAAGATGTGCTCTGCATCACGCCCGAATGCCCAAGTGTGAATATAGCGTGGAATGTGTACGAAGCCATTGCGCTCTGCATACCCATTGCTCCCACGCATGCCGAGGGCGAATGCAATGCCGAAATGATGGCGAAATACAACGAATACGCCGTCGACAACGAAAAGAAAACAGAGACGGATCCGCGATGGGACGCTCTAAAGAATATGAGTACTAACAACTAAATGTAGTTAAAAAAATGGCACATCCTAAACGAAAACATTCGAAACAGAGAACAGCCAAACGTCGTACGCACGACGTAGCCGTTGCACCAACGCTGGCCGTTTGCTCGAATTGCGGCGCCACACACATTTATCACACCGTTTGCCCTGAATGCGGTTACTACCGTGGCAAATTGGCTATCGAAGTAAATGCTGTTGAGGCCTAACAATTCGCTGTCGAATTAAAACAGCTGAACTCCCCACTCGAAATTCGGGCGGGGAGTTTTTTTGTGTTATGTGATTTTCAGCGAAAAATTACTTTTTCTTGCAGCGAAGGAAAAGTTGCGCCACACTCAAACCCAGTCCAAGATAACCGAGCGCAGGACGAATGCCTTCGGTGGCATTGCGCAGGCGATGATTGATTACACCAACCACATTCCACGCTGCTTTTATGTTGTTCACATCGATGTGCAACTGCTGCTCTTGCACGCCCAAGCTTTGGCGCAACAGTGCCTGCTGACGGCGCACATCGTCGATGGTGCGCAGGCTCGAAAGTGCGTTTTTACTCTTTTTCGTCATGGTCGTCGGCATTTTCGGTGTGAAACATAATTTTGCTCAGTAGTCCAACTATCGGATTGATAATCAGTGGTTTGCGCAATAGGAAAATGATCAGTAAAACCACCAACATCACGCCGCCCACAATGCAGAGCGACGCCACTGTGCCAAGTGTTGGAGCCAATGCGGCTGCCACGGCCAGCGCAAAAAATGTGAAGGCCGCCAGCACTGCGAACATTGCCAAAATAATCAGCAAAAACAGGCTCAGCACGCGCGATGTTTTGTCCAAAACTTCCAAGCGCAGCAGGTCGAGCCGCATGCTGGCGTAGCGTTTGGCATCGTCCACAAGGCGTTGATACTTATTGTCTTCCATCGGCTTATTTTTGTTCTGCTGCGGTTTCGTTCACAGCCTCGTCCAAATCTTCGTCGGTGAAATTTTCTTTCAATTTACCAAGCACGCGGTCGACAAATTCCGAAAGGCGATCTTTGTCGATGCCGTGTTCTTTGGCTTTAGCGGCGATTTTTGCACGCGTTTCGGCACCCGATTCGGGCGCGAGCAACAGTCCAATGGCAGCGCCAGCAACGGCTCCGCCCAAAAATGCGAAAAGATGAGAAAGTTTCATGTGAGTAAAAAGTTTATAAAGTTATAAAGTTTAGAAAGTTATAAAGTTCATAAAGTTTTGTGGCTTAATAGTAGCCAAGAATTTTCAGCATCGATTTGTAGCTCTGCTCTTTGGCGAAGAGTTTGGTGGTGTATTCGCCATCCTCGTCGCGGTCGATCACAACCATTTTTGGCGCGGGAATAAGGCAGTGCTGAATGCCGCCGTAGCCGCTCAGTGCCTCTTGGTACGCGCCCATGTGGAAGAATCCGACGAACTGTTCGCCGCCCGCTTCGGCTTTGGGTAGGAACACGGCATTCGAATGCGCCTCGGCGTTGTAGTAGTCCTCGCTGTCGCAAGTGAGACCGCCCAGATGCACGCGCTCGTACTCTTTGTCCCAATTGTTCACCGCCAGCAGCACAAAACGCTGATTTAGTGCCCATGTGTCGGGCAAGGTAGTGATGAACGAACTGTCGATCATGTTCCAAAGTTCGCGATCGTTTTGCTGTTTTTGGTTCACAATGGAGTAGAGCATGGCGCCGCTTTCGCCCACGGTGTACGAACCAAATTCGGTGAAAATGTTCGGTTCGGCGGTGTTGTAGTTGGCGCAGGTTTTTTTGATTTGCGACACAATCTCTTCGGCCATGTATTCGTAGTCGTACTCAAAATCGAGGTGCGCTTTGATTGGGAAACCGCCGCCAATGTTCAGTGAATCGAGTTCGGGACAGATTTTTTTCAGTTCGCAATAGAGGTTCACGGCTTTGTTCAGCTCGTTCCAATAGTATGCGGTGTCGCGAATGCCTGTGTTGATGAAGAAATGCAGCATTTTCAGCTTCACATTCGGGTTGTTTTGAATGTGATGTTTGTAGTACGGAATGATGTCGTTGTAGCGAATGCCAAGGCGCGAAGTGTAGAAGTCGAATTTCGGCTCTTCCTCGGCTGCGATGCGAATACCGACGCTCATTTTCAGGTCTTTATCGAAAAGATCGAGTTCAAATTTGTTGTCGAGAATTGGAATTACATGGTTGAATCCGCTGCGCACCAAGTTTTGAATGTTCTCCACATATTGGGCGCGTTTGAATCCGTTACACAGAATGTAAGTGTCCTGTTTGAGTAAGCCCGATTTGTGCAATTCTTCCAAAATGTTGATGTCGAAAGCCGACGAAGTTTCCACATTTACGTTGTTTTTCAGCACCTCTTCCATGATGAACGAGAAGTGCGAACTTTTGGTGCAGTAGCAATACTGATAGTCGGCAGCGTAGTCCACTTTGGCCATTGCCACGTTGAACATGCGGCGTGCGCGCTGAATGTTTTGGCTTATTTTGGGAAGATAGCTGATGCGCAGCGGCGTGCCGTATTGTTTTATCAGATCCATCAGCGGAATGCCAAACCAATGCAATTCGCCATCTTCAATGGTAAACTCCTCGCTCGGCAGGTCGAATGCCTGCTCAATCAAATCAATGTACTTGTTTTTCATTGACTAGAAATTCAACTCAATTAAATTTTCAAAATTCGTTCAATCTAACTCACTTGGATTGGCAAAAAAAATGCAATCCGAATAAATTGGACTGCAAAGGTACGAATTTAGTTTGAAAATGAGGAGGTTTCGCAGAGAAAAGTTGCGGAGTGCGGATTTTCGCTCAAAAAAAATCACTTTTTTTGTATACGTATACAATCGCCGATTTTGAAGAATGTAATTTTGCCGCCGTAAAAAACAGATTATAAACCTCAAAAAATTATTGGAAAATGAAACTTAAATCAATTGGAGAAATGTTTGGTGTCGCTTTGCTTCTCGCTTTGGTCGTGGCGTTGCCATGTGTGGAAGAAATTTTTTGGCTTTATGCTCTAAGTTCCCTATCTATTCTATGGTTTATCGTCTTTTCTATTGTTGGGAATATTGTTTTTTATATCGCCCTTTTTATTGTTGGAATAATATTTGATCCGGGGTCGTGGTTTTCTGCACTTATTACCCATAATTTTTCGAAGTTGGTGAGCACCATCTTTGTCGCTTTGGTTGTGGCGCTGGAGGGATTTTACCTTTACAATTGTAGTTGGATTTCGTGTTTTGCCGAAGTCTCTACCCTTCGCGTTGTGTGGGCGGTAATGGATGCTTTGTTTTTATTGGTGATGATTGCTGAGGCGTTTTTCGCCATCTGGAAACCGGAAAGTTTTCGTGCTTTTCTGGAAGAAAGTAAGAAAAAGGAAGACTAAGTCTTATTTCAGCATCTTTTTCAGATAGGGTGCAGTAACGCTGTTTTTGTTTTCGGCTACCTGTTCGGGCGTGCCTGCAGCCACTATTTGGCCGCCATCTTTGCCCGCATTGGGACCCATGTCAACAATGTAGTCGGCACATTTTGCCACATCTAGATTATGTTCGATCACAACCACTGTGTTGCCGCGGTTTACGAGCCTATTCAGCACGCCAAGCAGCACGCGAATGTCCTCAAAATGCAGTCCTGTGGTTGGCTCGTCGAGCAGATAGAGCGTGCGCCCTGTGTCGCGTTTCGATAGCTCGGCAGCCAGTTTTATGCGCTGACTTTCGCCGCCCGAAAGCGTGGTGCTCGATTGCCCCAGTTTGATGTAGCCCAGACCGACATCTTGCAAAACTTTTAGTTTGTAGACGAATGTCGGCATATTTTCGAAAAATTCCACCGCTTGATTGATGGTCATGTCCAAAACATCGGCAATGGATTTGCCCTTGAATCGCACCTCGAGCGTCTCGCGGTTGTAGCGTTTGCCTTGGCAGGCTTCGCACGGCACCAGCACATCGGGCAAAAAGTTCATTTCGAGCGTTTTGTAGCCGTTGCCTTTGCACACTTCGCAGCGGCCGCCAGCGGTGTTGAACGAGAATCGTCCCGCTTTGTAACCGCGCATTTTCGATTCGGTGAGACCGGCGAACAGGTTGCGAATGTCGGTGAAAATGTTGGTGTATGTGGCGGGATTCGACCGCGGCGTGCGACCGATTGGCGCTTGATCCACCTTCACCACTTTGTCGATATTTTCTATGCCTTCGATGCTGTCGTAGGGCAGTGGTTTTTCTATCGAGCGATAGAAACGCTGGCTCAAAATGGGCTGCAGTGTGCGGTTTATCAGTGTCGATTTGCCCGAACCCGACACGCCCGTGATGCAGATGAGCGTGCCAAGTGGTAGACTGAGGTCGATATCTTTCAGATTGTTGCCGCGCGCGCCACGTAGCGTGAGCCATTGTCCGTTGCCAGGGCGGCGTGTGGCGGGAATTTCGATGCGTTGTGTGCCGTTCAGGTAGCGCGATGTGAGCGTATCGCATTGCAGCATTTCGGCGGGTGTGCCCTCGAAAACCACATTGCCGCCAAGTCTGCCAGCGCGCGGACCAAGGTCCACAATATAGTCGGCCGAACGCATCATCTCTTCGTCGTGTTCCACCACAATCACCGAATTGCCCATGTCGCGCAAGTTTTTTAGCGATGTGATGAGCCGCTGATTGTCGCGCTGATGTAGTCCGATGCTTGGTTCATCGAGAATGTAAAGCACATTCACCAACTGCGAACCAATCTGCGTAGCCAATCTGATGCGCTGACTTTCGCCGCCAGAAAGCGTGGCGGATGCGCGCCCAAGCGACAGGTAACCTAGTCCCACATCGAGCAGAAATTGCAGGCGTGTGTTTATCTCTTTCAAGATTTCGGTGGCGATGGTGCGCTGTTTTTCGCTCATCTTTTCGGGAACCGATTGCAACCAAGTGTGTAAATCAGTCAGCTCCAAGCAACAGAGTTCGGCTATGTTTTTGTCGGCTATGCGATAGTGCAACGCTTCGCGATTGAGCCTTGCGCCGTGGCATTCGGGACATTCCACCGTGGTGAAAAACTGATTTGCCCACTTCTGCTCGGCTTGCGATGTGTCGGCAGCCTCTTGTTGCAACTCGATGTAATGCACAATGCCTTCGTAGGTGGTGAAATAGTTGGTGTCGTTGCCCAGAGAGTCGTTTTTTATCTGCACACGCTCGGTGCTGCCGTTTAGAATCTCGTCGATGGCGTCGTCGGGAATTTCGGCAATGGGTGTTTTCAGTGTGAAGCCGTATTTTTCGCCGATGGCGCGCAACTGCCAGAAAATGAGCGATTTAGCCTCTTTTCCGAGCGGAACTATGCCGCCTTGGGCAATGCTCAATTTTCTATCGGGAATGATTTTATCGATGTCTATTTGGTTGATCACGCCCAAGCCTTTGCAGCACGGACAAGCACCTTTTGGCGTGTTGAACGAGAAATTGTGCGGCGCAGGTTCGGCATACGAAATGCCCGAAGTGGGGCACATCAGGTGGCGCGAAAGGTAGCGCGGTTGGTTCGAGTCGCGCTCAATCAGCATTATCACGCCATCGCCTTGGTGCATGGCAGTTTGCAGACTTTTGCGCAGCCGTTTTTCGTCCTTGCGATCCACCACAAGTTTGTCGATCACTATTTCGATGTCGTGGTTTTTGTAGCGATCCAACTTCATTCCGAAAGTTATTTGCCGCATTTCGCCATCGACACGCACATTCAGGTAGCCTTTGCGGCGGATTGTCTCGAAAAGATCTTTGTAATGACCCTTGCGCCCTTTCACCACGGGTGCCAGCAGATAGCAGGCTTTGCCGTCGTATTCGTCGAAAATGAGGTTGATTATCTGGTCGTCGCTGTATTTCACCATTTTTTCGCCAGTAACGTACGAGTAGGCTTCGCCAGCGCGAGCGTAGAGCAGACGCAGAAAATCGTATATTTCGGTGATTGTGCCAACCGTCGAGCGCGGATTTTTGCCCGTGGTTTTTTGTTCAATGGCGATGACGGGACTCAGACCCGAAATCTCGTCCACATCGGGGCGCTCCATGTTGCCGATGAAATGGCGCGCGTAGGCCGAAAAAGTCTCGATGTAGCGGCGTTGCCCTTCGGCATAGATGGTGTCGAACGCCAGCGACGACTTGCCGCTGCCGCTCAAGCCCGTAATCACCGTGAGTGCATTGCGCGGAATGGTGGCGTCGATGTTGCGCAAGTTGTGCACTCGCGCGCCATAAACCTCTATTTTGCCGTCGTCGCTATTCATTTTTTGGCTTTTTGTGGCATTTTCGTCTTCAAAAAATCGAACTGCAAAGTTACGGAAAAATTTTTATCAGCGAAATTGCAACTTTTTTCACAAAACGGATTGGCGAATAAAAATAAATGCGTATTTTTGCAGCAAAATAAGCCATAGGTGTATGGTTCCTTACGAGAAAATAGCGTTTGCTATTGTTCTATTCGCATTGAAACATAGGAAATTTCAACTGAAAAGGATAGAAAAGTGCAGACGCCCGTGTTGTATGCGGGCGTTACTTGTCCTTTTTTCACGGCTTCCTATGGCCACAATGCGAGCAAGTTACGCTCGCTTTTTTTGTGTGTAATTGTCTGATACACACCAACAATAACCCATAAAACCTCGTGCGGACAGCGAGGAACTCAGAAAAACTATGAAAACAGTTTATTTTGCTATGATGTTTTGCTTGGCAGTGATGTTCACTTCGTGTCGTTCGAGCATTGGTTCAGTCGATGGGCATGAATATGTCGACCTTGCGCTGCCGAGTGGCACGCTGTGGGCTACTTGCAATGTTGGTGCAGAAACGCCCGAAGAGTCAGGCGTGCATTTTGCTTGGGGTGAGATTTTACCAAAATCGATGTACGACTGGCAAACTTACAAGTATGGTCACGATGTGGATAAAATGACGAAGTATTGCAGCATTTCATCGTTTGGCAATGAAGGATTTGTCGATGCGCTGAATGTGCTTCAGCCGTCGGACGATGCCGCTGCTGTCCATTGGGGCGAGCATTGGCGCATGCCAACCATCGAACAGTGGAGCGAATTGCTCAAAACTGACCTTTGTACTTGGACATGGGTGGATGAAAGCACTGGGCGCGTCGGTTTTGTGGTGACGAGCAAGAAAAATGGTCAGTCGATTTTTCTTCCTGCCGCAGGTTTGTGTCGTGGCAATGGCTTGTATAACGATGGCGACTACGGCTACTATTGGTCGAGTTCGCTCGATACCAACATCCCCAACGATGCGTGGCGGCTCGATTTCTATTCCGACCACATGTGTGAAAATAACTACGGTCGCCATTTTGGACGTTCCATTCGTCCAGTAGTTGCGCAGTGATTTACTATAAAATCACCGCAATTCCGCATCAATATTGAGAATTTTGCAATTTTTTGTAAAACCACTACTCCCGATTTTATTGAAAAATCGGAAGTAGTAAGTCGTATTTTCTATAAAAATCTGAAGTAGAATAGCTATTTTTGTCATGTTTTCTTTGGTATGATTTTTGCTGATAATTGGGAGGATAACCCGTATTTTTGATGGCTTTTCTTTGGTTTTTGATGGCGATTTTGGCTGCAGTGCTGCTGACTGTGCTGATGCTCGGTTGGCGCATTTATCACGCGCTGTTTGGTGGTCGTCGCCGCCGTCAGCAAGCCGCCGAATTTGAAGCCGCCGCGCAGGACGAAGCCGATCGCGAACGCCTGCAGCGCATCAAACAGCAGTTTAAGCGCATGGGCGAAGATGTGCCCTACGAAGATGTGCATTTTGAAAATTGAAAAAAAAAGCGTACTTTTGCGCTGTCGTTCAAAACGGTCGGATTATTTGCTAATCGGGTGAAACTGAGCGTTTTGAAAAATCAGTAAGAGAAAAATTAACCAAAATAAAAACAACAATTATGGCAAAATTAGATTTGACTAAGTATGGCATTACGGGCGCTACCGTAATTGCGCACAACCCGTCGTACGAAGAGTTGTTTGCTGAGGAGACCAAAGCCGGTCTCGAAGGCTACGAAGTAGGACAGGTAACCGAACTTGGTGCTGTGAATGTGATGACTGGTATTTTCACTGGTCGTTCGCCAAAGGACAAGTACATTGTGATGGACCAAAACTCGAAAGACACCGTTTGGTGGACTAGCGACGAGTACAAAAACGACAACCACCCAATGTCGGAAGAGGTTTGGGGCAAAGTGAAAGCTATCGCTCAAAAAGAACTCTGCAACAAAAATCTGTATGTTGTAGATGCCTTCTGCGGAGCGAACAAAGACACCCGCATGGCTGTCCGCTTCATTGTGGAAGTGGCTTGGCAGGCTCACTTTGTTGAGAATATGTTCATTAAACCAACCGCTGAAGAACTCGAGCACTTCGAGCCAACTTTCGTTATCTACAACGCCTCGAAAGCCAAAGTGGACAACTACAAAGAACTCGGTTTGAACTCTGAGACTTGCGTTGCTTTCAACGTAACATCGCGCGAGCAAGTAATCATCAACACTTGGTACGGTGGCGAAATGAAGAAAGGTATGTTCTCGATGATGAACTACTACTTGCCACTGAAAGGCATTGCTTCGATGCACTGCTCGGCCAACTGCGACATGGAAGGCAAAAATACCGCCATCTTCTTCGGACTTAGCGGCACGGGCAAAACCACCCTTTCGACCGATCCAAAACGCAAACTGATTGGTGACGACGAACATGGCTGGGACGACAATGGCGTATTCAACTTCGAAGGTGGCTGCTATGCCAAGGTTATCAACCTCGACAAAGAGAGCGAACCCGACATCTACAACGCCATCAAACGCAATGCGTTGCTCGAGAATGTTACCGTCGACAAAAACGGCAAAATCGATTTCACCGACAAGAGTGTTACGGAGAACACGCGCGTTTCGTACCCAATCAATCACATTCAGAACATTCAACCAGGTTCGTCGGCTCCCGCTGCCAAACAGGTTATTTTCTTGAGTGCTGATGCATTTGGCGTGCTGCCTCCAGTTTCTATTCTCACTCCGGAGCAGACAAAATACTACTTCTTGAGTGGTTTCACCGCAAAATTGGCTGGTACCGAACGCGGCATCACCGAGCCAACGCCAACTTTCTCGGCTTGCTTCGGTCAGGCATTTCTCGAACTGCACCCAACCAAATATGCCGAAGAATTGGTTAAGAAGATGGAAAAATCGGGCGCAAAAGCCTACTTGGTAAACACTGGCTGGAACGGCACTGGCAAACGCATCTCTATCAAAGATACGCGTGGCATTATCGACGCCATTCTGAGCGGTGCTATCAATTCGGCTCCTACCAAGACCATTCCTCACTTCAATTTCGAAGTGCCAACGGCTCTGCCAGGAGTTGATCCGAAGATTCTCGATCCACGCGACACTTACAAATGCTCGTGCGAATGGGAAGAGAAAGCTCACGATTTGGCTTCGCGCTTCATCAAAAACTTTGCAAAATACGAAGGCAACGCTGCCGGCAAAGCACTTGTGGCTGCTGGTCCGTCACTCGACTAAATTGCAGAATTTTCAAAAAAAAGTCAGGAGCGGTACGACGCAAGTTGTACCGCTTTTTTTGTGTAATTTTGTGGCGATTTTCTTCAGAAAAAATGAAACCGAAATTGCGCATAGTTTTGAGCCATCAGCACAATCCGTATCTGAATTTGGCGGTGGAGAATGGTCTGTTGCAGCGCCATGAGCCGAATGCGGTTACGCTGTTTCTTTGGCGCAACGAGCGCACGGTGGTGATTGGTGCCAATCAGAATCCATTTGCCGAGTGCAATTTGCAGGCCATGGCTGACGATGACGTGCTTTTGGCGCGTCGTCGCACGGGCGGTGGCGCAGTGTTTCACGACTTGGGCAATCTGAATTTTTCGTTTGTGGCGGATAAGGCGCTTTACAATGTGCCGCAGCAAATGCGTGTCATTCAGCAGGCGTTGCGACATTTTGGATTAGAAACTGAGGTCTCTGGTCGTAACGACATTACATTCGAAGGGCGGAAATTTTCTGGCAATGCGTTTGGTTCGACGCGCGAACAAGCCCTTCACCATGGCACTTTGCTGATAAAAACCGATGCCGAAAAGATGATGCGCTATCTGAATGTGAGCCGCACGAAACTGCAAAAACATGGTGTGCAGTCGGTGGCGAGTCGCGTGATGAATCTGTCGGAGGTGGCGCCGATTACGGCCGAAAATGTGGTGCAGCCGCTCATCGAGGCGTTTCAGCGTGTCTATGAAAATGTGGCGGAAGTGATTGATTTTGACGCACTTTGCGATACCGAAACCATTGCTTTTAGCCAGAAAATTCGTAGCGAAGAGTATCTTTTGGGTCGTTGGTGCGAGTTCCGTGCGGAGCGAAGCGGACATTTCGCGTGGGGCAGCGTGGCGGTCGATTTGCGAATAGATGAGCAGCGCGGTATCATTAGCAGTGTCACCATTGCGAGCGACAGTCTGCAGCCCGAAGCCATTGCGCAAGCCGAAAATTTTTTGAAAAACGTCTCTACAACTGACGTTCCCGTTATCCCCGAAGGCGAAAATCAGCAAATTTTGAAAGATATTTTCAGTCTGATTTTTTAGCCGACATTTTCCATGCGCCCTGTTCGCTCACGGAGTAGAACTGGCAGCCTTGCGCATCGCATAAATCTCTGAATTTCTGATTGTTACGTCGATAAACTTCGCCTGAAGTGATCAGCATTTTTGGACTGACGAATTGGAAAAAATCGTCGGCAGGGTAGACTGCGCGCCCAACCACCAAATAATCGACTTCGAGCGGCTGCGGTGCAGTTTTGTAGCGGAAAAAGTTTTGATCCATCACCAGCACGCGTTGCCCGTTGAATGTGAAGGCTCGGCTTGCTAGTGTGCTGTCGGCTACAAAATGCGGTTGTGCGGCATCAATCTTCTCCCAAAAATCGCCAGCAAGCCGTTGGTAAATAGTTGAATCAGAGGAGATTACAAGGTTTTCGTCGCGCGACAGGCGGTTTACGAAGAGCGATTTTGAATGGCTATAGACAATTAGATTTTCGGTGGTGAGTGCTTGGTAGCGGTTGTAGCCTTGAATGCCGAAAAACGCTAAAACGAAGAGCAGCGTCAGACTTAAGTTTCTGAAAGTGAGGCGATAACAGCAAAATCCGCAGGCAAAAATCGCCAAATAGAGCAACAGCAGTTGCCAACCATCGATCCAAACAATGGAGAGCGCGTGTGGCAGATTTTCGATGCAAGTGATGAGAAAATACATCGCTTTCAGCACCCAATTGAGTAGCCACGCCACTGCTGCGCCCACATACGGAATCCACGAGGTGGCGAACAGAGCCACCGCGCCATAGAGAATGATAGACGCTGCTGGAATGACCACGAAGTTGCTGAGTAAGAAGTAGTTAGGGAATTGATGGAAATAAAAAATTGAGAATGGCGCAGTGCCAATTTGTGCGGCAAGCGACACGGCCGTCAGTTCCCACGGCCAGCGCAAAAAACGATTTTTCACTGTGAGTAGTGCCACAATTTTCGGCTGAAAATAGACAATGGCAATCACTGCGCTGTAACTCAATTCGAAGCCGACATCGAAAAGAAGCGTTGGCTTGTAGAGCAGCAGCAGAAATGCCGACATAAATATGGTGTTGAAAGTCTGCGATTTTCGTCCGATGATGCCAGCCAGCGCCATGCACGAAAACATGATGGTGGCGCGCAGAACCGATGGCGAAAGTCCCGTTACAAAGGCGTAGAACCACAGAAAAATGATGATGAGTGCCGATTTTATGCGTTCGTTGCGGCGTGTGTTGCGCAGAAAAAGCGAAAGAATCCAGCCAAAAACGGCGTAGATGATGCCTACATGCAAACCGCTCACTGCCAGCACATGCATGGCACCAGTGGTGCTGAAACTCTCGCGTAGTTCGGGTGTGAGCGCATCTTTGTAGCCCAGCGTGAGTGCCGCTAGCATGCCAAATTCGTCGCCCGTAAGTCCCATGCGGCGGTAGATGTCGAGCAGATATTCGCGGCAATCGTCGGCAAAATCGATGAGCGAGAAGCCCGTTTTCTGTCCGATGGATTGCCAATCGCCCGCAGCCACATAACCGCTTCCGCCAATGCCTTGGTGGCGCAGGTAGAGACCGTAGTCGAACTCTTCGGGATTGCCAACCAGTCGTGGCGGTGCAATGCTGCTCGAAACCAGCAGTTTTTCGCCGCGTTGCAGTGCGCGCGATGCCGAATCTTTGGCAATGTAGAGGATGATCTCCTTTTCGGTGGGGTGTGTGCCGAGGCTGTCGATGCGCGCAATGGTCTGTGCGTGGCACATCACGCTGCGTTCCTTTTCTATCGGGCGCGTGGTTAGTTGCAGTTGGTAGATGGCGGCGCTGTCGTCGAAATCGAGGCAGGTCTTGGTCTCGAATCGGTGCTGAAGTAGCATGCCAAAACCAAAGAGCGTGAGGAATAGTCCGAAGCCAAACAGACTGCGCAGGCGGTAACTGGTGTTCGCGTCTTTTATGGCGAAATTAACGACGATGGCTGCAATTCCCACGACGCACAACGCAATGGCAGCCCACTGGTTGTAGCCGCCCACTTCGCCCACCACAATTCCGATGGCTAGAAATGTGAATAGACGCAGAAAGGGTGTCTTTTCTAGGAATCGCATCCGCTAAATTCAATAAATAATAAAAAATGAATAATGAATAATAATCGCAGATTTGCAGCGATGAAATCGTTTGATTTTCAATAAGTTAGTCAAATGTTGCTCGCTACCTTATTGTTCATTTTTCATTGTTAATTATTCATTTTTTTCGGGTGTTGGAATTTCTTCGCCTTTGCGCAGGTAGTACACAATGCCGCAGTCGGTGCAGTGTTTCCAGCGGTTGTAGGCTGATTGCGGAGCGTAGAATTTCTCTATCGAGTCCCAGATTTCGCGGATGAGGTCGTCCACTTTTTTGCGCATTTCCACCACATTTTCCAGATTGCGAGCCGTGCTGCTTTGGTACACTTTTTGGCTGTTTTTGCACTCTTTGAAAACGTCGTAATGCACTTTCACTTTGGCTATCGATGGGTATTGCAGTGGCGCGCCGCCGTTGCGTTGGCGTTCGTTTTCGCCATCGATAATGTTGCGCCCCCAGTCGATTATGGCCTGCTCGTTGCTCAGGTCGGGCACGGTGAAGTTGTCGGGATCGAGTTTGTAGAAACGCTTGTGTTCGCGCTTAATCTCGTTGCGCTGCACGGCAAGGTTCAGCACCTGAATGAAGTGCGAAATGTAGAGCCTTGCATTGCGTAGCGTGGGCTGATAGCGTTTGTTGGCCTCCACTTGGCTCTCGAATGTTTGGTTGTAGAGTTGTACCAAATTCAAGAAAAGCGGGTAGTTCACGCGCGCCTCGTTCAGCAAACGGTACGAAATAGGCAGTTCGCCTTGCACGTAGGTGTCGATGTCGGTGATGCGCTCCAGAGCGCGTAGTCGCGCCTGATCGGTGTTGGGTAATCGTCTGTATGGCATAGGCTTTAAGGTTAAGATCAATTGACAATTGACAATTGAAAATTATGTGTTTTATTTCTGATTTCTAGTTGATTGAAATGTTGAACTTCTTCAACTCATTCAACTTGATAAACTGACTAAACTTCCTATCAACTTATCAACTCATCAACTACAGTTTTCTATCCACCAATTTTTCTGCAAGTTTTTCGAGTGGTTGCAGGCTGTTTTTTGCGTCCGAAATTTGGTGTAGAATTGCTACTGCCTGTTGATAACGCGCTTCGATAGCCTCTTCGCAGAGTTTTGATATGTCGAGTTGTTGATAAATATCGGTGATTTTGGCAATTTTTTCTGCTTCTGGTAGATTTTTGTCGGCTAGTGTCTGATGAATTTCGGCGCGTTGTGCGTTGTTGGCGCGGTCGAGTGCGTTGATTAGCAGAAAGGTTTTTTTGCCGCAGAGAATGTCGCCGCCAATGCGCTTTCCGAAGGTCTTTTCGTCGCCAAAGGTGTCCAGATAGTCGTCTTTCTGCTGGAATGCGATGCCGACTTCGATGCCATAATTGTAGAGCAATTCGGCATCTTTTTCGCTTGCACCGCCAACAATTGCGCCAATTTTCAGAGCGGCGGCTAGCAGTACAGCCGTTTTCAGGCGAATCATGTTGTAATACTCTGTAAGTGACACCTCTTCGCAGCGCTCGAAATTGATGTCAAACTGCTGACCTTCACACACTTGCAGTGCTGTTTGGGTGAAAATTGGCAGCACTTGGTAGAGTGTTTTTTCGGGCAGGCGTTGCAGTTGTTCGTAGGCTTTTATCATCATGGCATCGCCGCTGAGGATGGCGGTGTTGGTGTCCCATTTTCGGTGTACTGTTGGGCGACCGCGACGCACATCGGCGCAGTCCATCACATCGTCGTGCAGCAGTGTGAAATTGTGGAAAATCTCGATGGCTAGGGCAGCGGGCAGTGCCTCGGTGCGTGAGCCGCCAAACAGTTCGCACGCCATGAGCACCAGCGTTGGGCGCAGGCGTTTGCCGCCGCTCTCGAGTGCGTAGCCAATAGGTTGGTAGAGTTCGCGTGGCGCGATGTTCCAATCGATGTTTTGCAGTTGTTGTTCGATGTAGTTTTGCACGATATTCTGAAATTCAACAGGTTAACGCTGCGAATGTAGGTGTTTTTTTTCAAAGTTAGTCCATTCGCGGCAAAATTTATTGTTGTTTAACGCTGATTTAACGTAAATTAGTAGCAAGTCGCAAGATACAAGTCGCAAGATGGGCAAGATAGATTTTGAGAGCATAGATGGTGGGCTGCGGTTGAATGGGGGATTACGAAAAAAATATGAAATCTTCATTTTTGCAAAAAAGGTTCTATCTTTGCAAGCAGAAACTGCTATGCGCCAAGGCGTTGGAAAAGCGGCAGTGTTCAACTGATTTTTAGAAAAAGCGTAAGTTTTTCTTCCCACGGAAATCGCCAAAATTTTTGTATCAACGAAGAACAACACGGACGCCACAGGTGTGTGCTGCGAGGCACGCCGCTTTGTGGGTGGTTGTATGTTTCGTTGGTAGGCGTTTGGCGATGCCTCGTGGGGGATATACTTCTCTCCCATGTTTTTTTTGTACAAAACGATAACCAAAATGCCATTGAGGGAGGCAAAGGCGAAAAAAGTGAAGAAAAAAATGAAGAAAGCAACATTACTTTTGCTTGGCGCCATTTGCCTATTGTGCGCCAGCTGCGAGAAAGAGGAAACTGATCCGCGCGATGCCGTTGTTGGTCGCTACAATTTTACTCAAACAGGTTCTGCTACAATTGCAGGATTGGGTATGATTTCGCTCGACGACACGGGAACTCTTACAATCAGCAAAAACACTTCGACAACAACAGGTTTGTATATCGATGGTCGCAATTTTGTCCCGAATTCGGCTTGGATTGCAGGAACTAATACGCTCTGTTTGGGTGATGCTACGGGCACTTACACAGTCAATGGAATTCCGTTTAAGTACACGGTGGCATTTTCGCCATGCCAAGTACACGAAAAGACATTTACTGTACTTGGTACAATTACGGGAAGTGGCTCGTATGGTGGCACAACCTATTCTGGAAGCGGAACGATTTCTATCACTGCAACCTCGAAATAGAGTTGTGATTTTCGCGCCTTCGTCCAGGCAAATCAGTACAAAAAAGAAACGCTCTTGCAAATGCGAGGGCGTTTCTTTTATGCAGAATTTTGATGGGTGGAGATTTTGAGAACATAGATGGTGGGCTGCGGTTGAATGATGTTGTAGGGGTGAATGATTATTCGCCCGAAATTTTGCCCCGTTTTTTCTGCTTTTTCTTTTTTGAAGAAAAAGTGCTATCTTTGCGGTTTAGAACTTTTTTAGTTACAAACTTCATAAAAACTTTTTGAACTTATGATTTATTCGAAGGAAGTGGAACACATGTGTTGTGTTGCCAAAGGCCCAAATCACGGGCCAGCGCCCATTCCTGAAGAGGGAAAATGGGTGAAAGCCAAGGAGATTAAAGACATCTCTGGTTTGACGCATGGTATCGGTTGGTGCGCTCCGCAACAGGGTGCTTGCAAACTGACGCTGAATGTGAAAGAGGGTGTGATTGAGGAGGCTTTGGTTGAGACCATCGGCTGCTCTGGCATGACTCACTCGGCCGCCATGGCTAGCGAAATTCTGCCAGGCAAAACTATTCTCGAAGCACTGAACACCGACTTGGTTTGCGATGCCATTAACACGGCTATGCGCGAATTGTTCCTGCAAATTGTCTACGGTCGCACGCAATCGGCCTTCAGCGAAGGTGGTTTGATGATTGGCGCTGGTCTCGAGGACTTGGGCAAAGGTCTGATTTCGCAAACTGGCACGCTCTATGGCACCAAAAAGAAAGGTACGCGCTATCTGCAACTGACCGAGGGTTATATCACTCGCATGTTCCTCGACAATGACGACCAAGTGTGCGGCTACGAATTCGTACACATGGGCAAATTTATGGATGCTGTGAAAAAAGGCATTCCTGCTGATGAGGCTTTGAAATCGGTAACGGGCACCTACGGTCGCACCAAACCCGAACAGGGCGCAGTTAAATCTATCGACCCACGCAAAGACTAATAAACAATTAAAAATGAATAATGAATAATATGGAGCCGTCGAACGTCATTGTCGAAAAAACCGAGGCTTTTGCTATTCGCATAGTGAATCTCTACAAATTTTTGCGGTTCAACGATAATGAAACGAAACGCGAAACCGTATTATCGAAACAGGTGCTA
>CAVHRT010000015.1:0-26837 GCA_963638355.1 Flexilinea sp.
GCGGTGCATTCGTCTATATTTTTGCAGACTTTGAAACCAGCGGTGCGGCTGATATAACCGAGGCTTTCCATGGTCATGCGGCGTATTTGTTGCAAAATGCCTTCGTAGAAATTGTCGGTATTCACCAGCGCCAGCGGTTTATCGTGATAGCCCACCATACCCGACGCGAGCGTGTCGAATAGCTCGTCGTAAGTACCAATGCCGCCCGCCAACACCACAAAAGCGTCGGCGTACTCTTTCATCATCTCTTTGCGCTCGTTCATGTCGCCAACCACAAAAAGTTGCATTGGCAGCGTGCTTTTGCGCCCTTTCTCCACAATGAGTTCGGGCACGACGCCGATGATTTCGCCGCCGGCAGCGTTCACAGCCTCCGAAACGGCACTCATCAAACCGCCCGTAGCACCGCCATACACAAGCGTGTGACCATGTTCCGCCAAATAGCGACCCAACACTTGCGCGTCGGTCACAAACTTTTCAGCCACCGACGCACTCGAAGCACAATAGACGCAGATGTTCATACCTTCGGAAGATTTCAAATTTCAAATTAGTAGCAAGTCGCAAGTAGCAAGTCGCAAGATTTGGCTTCTGCAATTGAGAAAATTTTCAGCGGTATAAATTTCAAATTGTAGGGGCGAATGATTATTCGCCCGATGTTTCGCAATTGCAGTTGGCAAAATCCTCTAACCTATCACCTATCAACTCTCACCTATCAATCAAATTTCGCCGTTCTGTATTTTCTGATGAATAGCTGCAGCAGCGTGTCGTCCGTCGCCCATGGCAAGGATAACGGTTGCGCCGCCACGCACAATGTCGCCGCCAGCAAAAATTGTCGGAATGGCACTCTGCGATGCTTCATTCACCACAATGGTGCCTTTGCGACCGAGTTCCAAACCCTCGATGGCATGCGGAATGAGCGGGTTTGGACTTACGCCCACGCTCACAATCACCTCGTCAACATCGACCCACTCAGTTGCGCCCTCGATGGGCACAGGCGAGCGACGACCCGATGCATCAGGTTCGCCCAAAGCCATCTTTTGCAGCAGCATGCCCGTAACGCGACCTTTCTCATCACCACGATATTCGATAGGATTGTGCAGCGTCAGGAACTCGATACCCTCCTCTTTGGCGTGTTTCACCTCCTCGAGGCGCGCAGGCATCTCCTCTTCGCTGCGGCGATAGACAATCATGGCGCGCTCTGCACCCAAACGACGAGCCGTGCGCACCGAATCCATGGCAGTATTTCCGCCACCAATCACCGCCACGCGCTTGCCTTTCAGCACTGGCGTGTCGCATTCATCCTTGGCTGCGCCCATCAGGTTCACGCGAGTGAGATATTCGTTGCTCGACATGATGCCGATAAGATTTTCGCCTTTTATTCCCATGAAATTGGGCAGTCCAGCGCCACTCGCCACAAACATGGCGCGATAGCCGTCAGCTTTCAGATCGTCGAAACTGATGGTTTTTCCCACGATGCAATCTTTGCGGAATTTTACACCGATTTTTGCAAGATTTTCAATCTCGACGTCTACAATTTTGTTCGGCAGGCGGAATTCTGGAATACCATATTTTAATACGCCACCAATTTGGTGCAATGCCTCGAAAACGGTAACATCGTAGCCCAATTTTGCCAGATCGCCAGCGCACGAAAGTCCCGCAGGACCCGAGCCAACAACGGCAATTTTTATTCCGTTCGGAGCAGCCACTTCAGGCACGACCGATTGTCCGCTTTCGCGCTCGTAGTCGGCTGCAAAACGCTCCAAATAGCCAATGGCCACGGCTGGACGCTTCATTTTCAGCTGCAGACATTTCGATTCGCACTGTTTTTCTTGCGGACAAACGCGCCCGCACACGGCTGGTAGCGCCGAAGTCCGTTTCAGCACTTTGGCGGCCTCGAGAAACTCGCCGCGCTCGATGTTTTTGATGAATCCAGGAATGTCGATGCCCACGGGACAACCCGTTACGCACTGCGGATTGACGCAGTCGAGGCAACGACGCGACTCGAGCAAAGCCTGTTCGCGCGTGAGGCCTTGGTTCACCTCTTCGCTGTTGTGGCAGCGATAGTCGCCAGCCAATTCGTTCATTTTCACCCGTTCGATGGCGGCGCGATCCTTCGGGTTCATGCTTTTGCGCAATTCCTCGCGCCAAGCGGTATTTCGATTATCTTCCATGATGGAAATTTCAGATTTCAAATTACAAATTTCAAATTGCAGGATCCACAGCAGGCTGCAAAATTATCAATTGTCAATTATCAATTATCAATTGAAGCAAGGTAACGCTCTTTTGCTTCCTGTTCCTGTGGGCGATAGGCGGCGAGGCGCATCATCATCTCGTCGAAATCGACTTGGTGTGCATCAAATTCTGGTCCATCGACGCAGACGAACTTGGTCTGTCCGCCCACCGACACACGACAAGCGCCGCACATGCCCGTGCCATCAACCATGATGGTGTTGAGTGAGGCGATAGTCGGCACTTCATATTTTTTGGTGAGCAGCGACACAAATTTCATCATGATGGCAGGACCGATGGTAACGCAAAAATCTACTTTTTCGCGATTGATAATCATCTCTATACCGTTGGTTACCAAGCCTTTATGTCCGTACGAGCCATCGTCGGTCATTACAACAACTTCGTCGCTCACGCGGCGCATTTCGTCTTCGAGAATCACAAGATCTTTGGTTCTTGCAGCCAAAACCACAATCACGCGGTTGCCCGCTTTGCGCAACGCTTCGGCTATGGGCAACATGGGCGCAGTGCCAACGCCACCGCAGGCGCACACCACAGTGCCATATTTTTCGATGCGAGTGGCGCGACCGAGCGGACCGACCACATCGGCCAGTTCATCGCCAACGTTCATGGCGCAAAGTTTCATCGACGACACGCCAATCTGCTGAACCACCAGCGTAATGGTGCCGCGCTCGGTGTCGGCGCCAGCAATGGTGAGCGGCATGCGTTCGCCATTTTCATCGACGCGAACAATCACGAAATGCCCAGCCTTACGCGATTTAGCAATGAGTGGAGCCTCCACTTCGATGCGCACAACATTGGGCGAAAAATAGGATTTATCGACAATTTTGTACATTTTCTTGGTTGTATTTAACCTGCAAAGATAGCAATTTTTCCTGATTCAGAGAAATCCGTAGAAAAAAGTGAAAAGTAAAAAGTCGCAAAGTCATAAAGTGCGAGCAGACTGCGATTACGACACAAAAAAACGGAACCACCCAGGATTCCGTTTTCTCAATTTTTTTTCGCCAATTTTTACAAGCACGCAGCCGTTTTTGCGGCAAGGCGAGCATTGTTCAGCACCAATTGAATGTTGGCTGCAAGACTGTCACCGCCAGTCAAATCCTTGATTTTTGCGAGCAAGAATGGCGTGGTAGCCTTGCCGTGAATGCCCAAACGTTCGGCCTCCGACACAGCCTCGTCAATGGCGCGATTGATGTAGTCAGCATCCATCGAATACTCCTCTGGAATGGGGTTCGTCACTAGCATGCCGCCGCGCAAACCCATCTCCAATTTGGCACGAAAAGCCGCCGCCAAATCCTCGGGCGTATCGATGCGGTAGTCCACTTTGAAACCGCTGCGACGCGTGTAGAACGCAGGCAGTTCGTCGGTGCCATAGCCAATCACAGGCACGCCTTTGGTCTCGAGATATTCGAGCGTGAGTCCAAGGTCGAGAATCGATTTTGCGCCAGCGCAGACCACCATCACGGGCGTTTCGGCCAACTCTTCGAGGTCGGCAGAGATGTCCATCGTCTTTTCTGCTCCGCGATGCACGCCGCCAATGCCGCCCGTTGCAAACACGCGAATTCCAGCCATAGCAGCGATAATCATGGTTGTGGTGACGGTAGTTGCGCCATCTTCGCCACGCGCCACCAGCACGGGCAAATCGCGACGCGAGGCCTTGGTCACAGCCTGACCTTTTCGACCAAGATACTCAATCTCTTCGGGCGTGCAACCTGCTTTCAGTCGTCCGCCAATGATGGCGATAGTGGCAGGAACAGCGCCATTTTCACGAATGGTCTGCTCCACTTTCAAGGCCGTCTCCACATTTTGCGGATAAGGCATGCCATGCGAAATAATGGTCGATTCGAGCGCAACAACGGGCTTGCCGTTTTTCAGCGCCGCCTCCACTTCGGGAGAGATACTTAGGTAATTTTTCATATTTTTGGGTTGATTAGTTGACGAGTTGATAAGTTGATGAGTTTAACGCTATAGTCAGAACCTGTGAGGTATTTGTGTTGTTTCAAGTTGCATGTTTCAGGTTTCAAGTTGCGGATCCACAACTTTCAGCAGTTGTTTCGGCTAACGATGATCTTAGTCATAGTCAACGATCATAGTCATTTTTTCATTCACTGCGCTTTCGCATTGCAAGGTTTGATGGGCAGCATCGAGACCAATTTTTGCAGCATCGAAAAGATCGTATTTTTTCAAGAAACCGAATGCCACGCCAGCCAAAAATGCATCGCCTGCGCCTGTGGTATTGACAATTTTTGTAGGAATGGCGGGCAAAATTTTCTGTTTTTTGCCATCGCTACAAAGAACGCCATCGCCGCCCAGCGTGATGCAGATTTTCTCCGCGCCCAACGCATGCAAACGCTCTGCCAATTCCGAAAATTCGGTCGTTTCTGTCATCGCCTCAGCCTCCAGACGATTGAGTTTCAACAGCGAAATATGCTTGCGTCTGCTCTGCTCCACCGCGCGTTTCAAGCGCAATGTTTTTGCCGTCGAAACTGCATCGACAAACAGCGGAACTCGCACATTATCAAGCAGATAAATCAATGCCGCTTCATCAAGATTTGTATCGATCACCACCAAATCGTGCGCGTTGATTTGGTCGATTCGTTTTGCCAAAAATTCTGGCGTGATGTGCACCATCGAAGCGGTGTCAGCCACAGCCGAGAGCATATCGCCCGAGTCGTCGTTCAGGCAGACATAAAAATTGCTGCGGCAGTTCGCAATCTGCTCGCTAAGCGACAGATCCATGCCAATTTTTCGACAATCTGCCATCAGATTTTGCCCGAAAAAATCGTCGCCAAAAACGGTAACAAAACTCGTCGCAGCGCCCATCAGACAAAGGTTGTGGGCGATGTTGCGCGCCACGCCACCAAACGCCACGCTCACGAGCCCAGGGTTCGAATCACGCAGCCGAAAATCCGCCTCGGGACGCGCCGAAACATCGACATTTGCACCGCCAATCACTGCCGTTTTCATGGCTCAACAATTTTGCCATCGCGCATGTGCACCACGCGGTCGCTCATGGCGGCCAGTTGGTCGTCGTGCGTAACTATGAGAATGGTCTGTCCGAAGGTGTCGCGCAGGTCGAAAAATAGCCGATGCAACTCGGTGCGATTGGCACTATCGAGGCTGCCGCTCGGCTCGTCGGCAAAAATCACCTCAGGCTTATTCACCAAGGCACGCGCCACGGCCACACGTTGTTTTTCGCCACCCGAAAGTTGCGCAGGTTTATGTTTTGCACGATCGGCAAGTTTCAGATAATCAAGCAGTTGCATAGCATCGCGTTGCGCCTCATCGAAATGTTTCCCAGCAATCAGCGCGGGCATCATCACATTTTCGACGGCAGTAAATTCGGGCAAAAGTTGGTGAAATTGGAAAACAAACCCGACATGTCGATTACGGAAATCGGATAGCGCATCGCCACGCAGCGACAGCACATCGGTTCCTGCCACGCTAATCTGCCCGCCGTCGGGACGATCGAGCGTGCCAAGCAGCTGCAGCAACGTGGTTTTTCCTGCGCCGCTCGGACCCATAATCGACACGATTTCGTGCGGTGCAATGTGCAAATCGACGCCCTTCAGCACCTGCAAATTGCCAAATGATTTGGTGATGTTTGTTGCAATTATCATGAGTTGAAAAGTTGACGAGTTGATAAGTTAATGAGTTTAACGCATGACGATTGGTCAGTGATTTTATTCGTTGTTAAACCAGACTGTAGGGACGCGGCATGCCACGTCCGCGTTTTGTCATCACAGTTGATTTCGACTACCGACGGTCATAGTCATAGTCAAAAGTCATAGTTAATTAGATATTTTTAATTATTTATTGTTAATTTTCGGATAACATGGGCGGCTAGTTGGCAACCAAAAATGGCTGGCATATACGACACCGTGCCGACATTCGAGCGTTTATTTTGCTCATTTTCTACCACTTCGATGCGATCGTCAGGCACCACTTCGGGCGAATAAACCACCGTAATTCCGCTGCGAATGCCCAATCGGTGCAGATATTTGCGCACCATGTGAGCCAGCTTGCAATAGTTCGATTTCGAGATGTCGCAAGTGCGCACCTGCTGCGGATCGAGTTTACCGCCAGAACCCATGCTCGATGCCGTTGGAATGCCCAACTGGTAAGCCTCGTAGAGCAGAAAAACCTTCGGGCTGAGCGTATCGATGGCATCGACCAAAAAATCGTAATGCGTAGCACGAAGAAGTTCGGCTGTGCGCTCGTCGCGCAAAAATTCGTTGTGCAAATGCAGCACAATGTCGGGATTGATATCGCGCAAACGCTCGGCCAAAACTTCAGTTTTGGGTCGTCCTTGTGTGGAACAGAGCGCAATGAGTTGACGGTTGCGATTGCTCTCGCTCACCACATCGCCATCGACCAGTGTGAGTTCGCTCACGCCAGCACGACAGAGCATTTCGGCCGCATAAGCACCCACGCCGCCAAGCCCAACCACAAGCACATGCGCCTGCCGCAGTCGAGCCATTCGCTCAGCACCAAACATCAATTCTGTTCGTTCTTGCCACACAATAGTTTGAAAGTTTGTAAAGTTTGAAAGTTTGTAAAGTTTGAAAGTTTATAAAGTTAGTTGAGCAATATAGTCAGAATCCGTGGGGATTGGTTTCTAATTTCAGATTTCAGATTCGTGCGAACCACAAATTTCTGCGGCTAGCATTGGTCGCTATTATTATTTTTTTTCATTATTCATCATTAATTTTAATAAATAATCGCACCAACCCCAGCCATTATCAAAATGAGCAAAATTGGGTGGACTTTGAGCCATTTTGTAGCGACAAATGCTATAGCAAAAAGCAACCAACTGACCCAATCGGCACAATTTTCGCCAAAAGTCTCTTCGTTTACCAAAAGTAGCGCCGCAGCGGCAATCAGTCCCACAATAGCAGGGCGCAAACCGCGCATAGCCGCCTCCATGTAGGGATTATCCTTCATTTTTTGAATCATGCGCGCCACTATCATCATGATGATGAACGACGGCAGCACCAGCGCAAAGGTGGCGAGCGCCGAACCAAGCACATTGCCCGAAGCCAAATAGCCCGCGTAAGTGGCACAGTTGATACCGATTGGACCTGGCGTCATCTGCGAAATGGCGACCATGTTGGTAAATTCGGCGGAAGTGACCCACTCATAATGCTCCACCAACTCGAACTGAATGAGCGGAATCATGGCCGCACCGCCGCCAAAACCGAACAAACCGATTTTGAAAAATGCCCAGAAAAGTTGCAGATAGACCATCATTTTTCGTTTTTACCAACGCGTTTTTGCACCAAATAGACAAGCAACCCAATGCCGCCCGCCGCAGCGATAATCCAGATGGGCGACACACCACAAATCCAAATGAGCAGTGCCGCCACCACAGGAATCCACGCGGTGCGCCAAGTGATTTTAGCCGTTTTTGCCAGATTGAAGACAGGCGCAGCAATGAGCGCCACCACAGCGGGACGCACCGCGCGGAACATCTTTTCGAGTAGCGGCGAATCCTGATATTTGTTCAGAAACATAGCAAAAATCAAGATGATGACGAACGACGGTAGCGTGCTACCCAGCGCACTCACAATGGCGCCGCTGTAACCGCGAATTTTGTTGCCCACCAGCACCGAGATGTTGATTGCCAGCACGCCCGGTGCCGCTTGAGCCGCCACCAGAAGATCGAGAAATTCGTCGCTCGAAATCCAGCCGCGCCTCGTAACCACCTCGCGCTCGATGAGCGGAATCATGGCATAGCCGCCACCAATGGTGAACGCGCCAATCTTCACAAAAGTCCAAAAAAGTTGCCAGAGAATCATAGTCAATGCCAAAAACGCTGCAAAGATAGTGCTTTTTAGCGAATTGTTGATAAGTTTTTCGCATATTATAATAGCGGTATCGACAAAATTTTGTAAATTTGCTTGTTAATTTCGAGAGAAAAATTCTACTGATAATCAACACATTACAATTATGTCTGAAGAGATAAACAACAACGAAACTGGCAATTATGGCGCAAGTAGCATTCAGGTGCTCGAAGGTTTGGAGGCCGTGCGCAAGCGTCCTGCCATGTACATTGGCGACATCAGCGAAAAAGGTCTGCACCATTTGGTCTACGAAACGGTGGACAACTCCATCGACGAGGCGCTGGCGGGCTATTGCACCCACATCGAAGTATCCATAAACGAAGACAACAGCATCACGGTGCAAGATAACGGTCGTGGCATTCCTGTCGATATGCACGAAAAAGAGCACAAATCGGCATTGGAGGTTGTAATGACCGTGCTGCACGCTGGTGGTAAATTCGACAAAGGATCGTACAAAGTGTCGGGCGGTCTGCACGGCGTGGGCGTTTCGTGCGTGAATGCGCTGTCGACTCACATGCTCTCGCAAGTCTATCGCGACGGCAAAATCTATCAACAAGAATATGCTTGCGGCAAGGCGCTCTATCCCGTGAAAGTGGTTGGCGAAACGCACCTGCGCGGCACACGCCAACAGTTCTGGCCCGATGGATCGATTTTCACGACCACCACATACAAATACGACATTCTAGCCAACCGCATGCGCGAATTGGCCTATCTGAACGCTGGCATCACCATTAAACTGACTGACCTGCGTCCCGACGAAGAGGGCAAAACGCACGAAGAGACTTTCTATTCGAAAGATGGCTTGCGCGAATTTGTGCGCTACATCGAGCAGAGCCGCCATCATTTGTTCGACGATGTGATCTATCTGAACACCGAAAAACAGGGCGTTCCGATTGAAGTTGCGATAATGTACAACACGGGCGGTAGCGAAAACATTCACTCGTATGTGAACAACATCAACACAATAGAAGGCGGCACGCATGTGGCTGGTTTCCGCACGGCGCTCACTCGCACGCTGAAGAAATATGCCGACGACAACTGCAAAAAAGAACTCGAAAAACTCGAGAAAGAGAAGGTTGAGATTGCTGGCGACGACTTCCGCGAAGGCATTACAGCGGTCATCTCCATAAAAGTGGCAGAACCGCAATTCGAGGGTCAGACCAAAACCAAACTCGGCAACAACGAAGTGGCTGGCGCAGTGCAACAGGCTGTAGGTGAGGCACTTACCAATTATCTAGAAGAGCACCCAGACGAAGCCAAGACCATTGTTAATAAGGTGATTTTGGCAGCTCGCGCACGCGTGGCTGCACGCAAGGCCCGCGAATCGGTGCTGCGCAAATCGCCGCTGTCGGGCGCTGGACTGCCTGGCAAACTGAGCGACTGCCGCAGCAAAGACCCTGCAGAATGCGAATTGTTCCTCGTCGAGGGTGATTCGGCAGGCGGTTCGGCCATCGATGGTCGCGACAGCCGCTACCAAGCCATTCTGCCGCTGCGTGGTAAAATCTTGAATGTTGAAAAAGCCTTGTTCCATCGCGCTTTCGAGAGCGAAGCCATTCGCAACATCTACACCGCACTGGGCGTAACCATTGGCACGGCAAACGACGAAAAGGCGCTGAACATAGAAAAACTGCGTTACCACAAAGTCATCATCATGACCGATGCCGATGTCGATGGCGCACACATTGCAACGCTTATTCTCACCTTCTTCTTCCGCTACATGCGCGAACTGATAGAAAACGGCTACGTCTATCTGGCCACACCTCCACTCTATCTTTGCAAAAAAGGCAAAGTGGAGCAATACTGCTGGACCGAAGATCAGCGCCTTGCGTTCATTAAACAATATGGCGGCGGACAAGAGGGCGGCATCACGCAACAGCGCTACAAAGGTCTGGGTGAGATGAACTACGACCAATTGTGGGAGACAACCATGAACCCCGAAAATCGTCTGCTGAAACAGATTACGCTGAACAACGCAGCCGAGGCAGATCAAATTTTCTCGATGCTGATGGGCGACGATGTGGATCCGCGCCGCGAATTTATCGAGGCCAACGCCACATACGCCAATATCGATGCGTAAGAAAACGATGACTGCGCGGACTGCGATTGCAGTTTGGCAGTAAGATTTTCAATCTGACAAAAACATAGAACATAAATGGGCAGAGGGGCGTTTTCGAGCGTCCCTTTGTTTTTTTCAGAAAAAATCGTATATTTGCAAGTGCGAACATAGTTTGTAAAGTTCGTAAAGTTTGAAAGTTTATAAAGTATAAAGTTTGTAAAGTGAAAAGTCTGAAAGTCTGTAAAGTTGAAAGTTTATAGAGTGCTGGGACACTGCAATTGCAATGGTAAAATAAAATCTGAAATCTTTGTTAGCTCACTGTCCAATTCTTGCGACTCACATCTTGCGACTTGCTACTAATCTGAAATTTGAAATGCACATTAACGTCATCGGCGACATACATGGTCGCAAAAGTTGGAAGGCACTAGTCAGCGACGACTGCGTGAATGTGTTTGTTGGCGACTATTTCGATCCGTACGAAAAGATTTCGCACGAGCAACTGCGCGAAAATTTTCTTGAAATTGTGAAGTACAAACAGGCGCACCCAGAGACCATTCTGCTCATCGGCAACCACGACAAACATTACATTTTTGGCATGGAAGAGAGTACGCGCTACGACCACCATTTTGCCGCCGAAGCGCAAAAACTGCTCACCGAAAATGCCGATCTGATGCAGGCTGCCGCAGCGTTTGGCGACACGCTGATAACGCACGCTGGCGTCTCGGCAATTTGGTATCTGTTAAATGCCGTAAGTCCAGAAATCAGAAATCTGATAAACGCGAACAACGAAAAATTCAAAGATTTCAAATCGGTAGACGAGATTGCGAAATTTGTCCAAGAGCGCAACAAAGATGTTGATTTTCAGACGATTTTCATTCTTTGGCGCAACCGATTTTGGTATTTTGCCGACGGAAAATGGCAATATCCGCAAATCACGCCCGACGAACTGGCAGCGTGGATAAATCAGCAATGGAAAGCGAATCCAGCAATTTTCGATTTTTGTCCGTACTCAAACGAGATGTCGGGCGACTCGCCGCGGCAAGGTCCGATGTGGATCCGCCCAAATTCATTGTTGAACAGCAACATTTTCAGCGGCACAAAATTCAGGCAGATTGTCGGACACACGCAGTTCAAAGAAATACTCGACACTACCCAAATGGAATCGATGAAAGACCTTGCACCAATCGTCTTTGTCGACTGCCTCGACAGCAAAACGGAAGCGTATAAGTTTGAGTTGGGAAGTCTATAAAGTTTGAAAGTAAAAAGTCCATAAAGTGAAAAGTATATAAAGTTCGCATCTTTCAATTTTCTGCAGTTAATTGAGCTAACGGACTAATTATCAATTATCAATTATCAATTGTCAATTATCAACTATCAATTGATCTCACTCCTAATTATGACAAGCGTTTACGAATTGGCCGAAGATTTTGTGCGTCAGACGGGTTGTTCTGTTTTTCTCACGGGCAAGGCTGGCACGGGCAAGACCACTTTTCTGCGTCGTATGCGCGACGAGCTGAAAAAGCAGGTGGCTGTGGTCGCTCCCACGGGCGTGGCCGCCATCAATGCCAATGGCGTAACCATTCATTCGTTTTTCCGACTGCCATTCACGCCATTTGTGCCAACGCGCGAGGGCGTGCGAAATCTCATCTCGAAACAAAATGTTACTGCCACGCAACGCCGTGTGTATCAACAACTTGAGCTTCTCATAATAGATGAAGTGAGCATGGTGCGCGCCGATGTGCTCGATGCCATGGATGCGGTGCTGCGCCACTATCGCTATCAGCGAAACAAGCCATTTGGTGGCGTACAAGTGGTTTTCATTGGCGATATGTACCAACTTTCGCCCGTGGTTACTGGCGAGGAGAAAGATCTGTTGGAGCAATACTACGAGACACCCTATTTTTTTAGCAGTCAGGTGGTGAAACAGCAACCGCCCATCTACCTCGAACTCGACCACATTTTCCGCCAGAGCAACCGCCAATTCATCAATCTGCTGAACGAGGTGCGCAACAATCACCTCACCGCCGACGGGCTGCGACTGCTGCAAATGCGCTACAATCCTAATTTCAAGCCGAAAGCCGACGAAGGCTACATCACACTGACCACGCACAATCGCAAAGCCGATGTAATCAATGCCGACGAGATGGCGAAGATTGATGCGCCAACATTCACTTTCACGGCGCATGTGCAGGGCGAATTTCCAGAAAAATCGTACCCAAACGACGAGCTGCTGCAGCTGAAAGTTGGTGCCAAAGTGATGTTCATCGCCAACGATTGCGGCGAAAACAGGCGTTACTACAACGGCAAACTCGGCACCGTGACGCGCCTCGACAATGACGGCATTGGTGTTTGCTGCGATGGCGAAACCGAGACCATCAGCGTGCAGTCCGAGACTTGGGAAAATGTGCGCTATTCGGTCGACAAAGAGACCAATCAGGTGATTGAGGAAAAACTCGGCGCCTACACACAATATCCGCTGCGGCTGGCGTGGGCCATAACCATTCACAAGAGCCAAGGCCTCACATTCGACCGCGTGGTGATAGACGCTGGCTCGGCTTTTGCACCAGGGCAGGTGTATGTGGCGCTCAGTCGCTGCCGCACACTCGATGGCATAGTGCTGACGACGCCCATCAACGAACGCAGTCTGGCGGTGGACGAGCATATTTTGGAATTTTCGTCGAAAAAGCCTTCGGAAACGATGCTCGAACAGCAGGTTGCACTATTCAAAAAACAGTATCGCACGCAAATTCTGACTGGCATTTTCGATTTCTCGACCGCATCGGGCGCGATGGATTCGTTCATGAAATTTTTTGAACCCTTGGCCGAAGATTTTTCGAGCGAAGCCAGTCCGTACCTCATCGATTTGCACGACAAAATCACCGAAATGAACGATGTAGCCAAGCGTTTTCAGATGCAACTGATGTCGCTCTGCGCCGCAGACAACGAAGAGCGATTGCGCCAACGCATCGAGGCGGCCGAAGGCTATTTTTCGATGCACCTCGAAGACGTTTTGTACCAGATAGAACAGACGCCAGCTGTAACCGACAGTCGCACCGAAGCAATCGATTTTACCGACCGCCTGTCGAACATCTACGGATTGTTGGCCGAAAAAATGCACCTCATCAAAGGCATCACCAGCGAGCCATCGGTCGACCAATATTTTGCGCTGCGAGCCTCATTCCAACTGCAGCCACTGCAACTACACGTCTACTCGGGCGATCGCAAGACAAAGCAGAAAATCGAGGTGAAAGATGCCGAACTCTACAAACAACTTCTGTCGTGCCGCAACGACCTTTGCGAAGAGTTCAACGCGCCCGTGAATGCCGTGGCAAACGTGAAAATGCTCGTCGACATTGCCAATCAGAAACCGAAAACGCTCACCGAATTGCGCAAAATAAAAGGTTTCGGCAAAGTGAAGACCGAACGCTACGGGCAGCAATTCATCAACGTAGTAAAACAATATCTCAAATCAACCAGCGAACAATAATTTTTACAGAAATTATTATTCATTATTCATTTTTAATTATTTATTTTCAGAAGGAAATGGGTGAATGGAAAACTCTTGATAGTCAGTATCTTTTTCGTCGTCCGTGGCTCACGGTGCGCTGCGACAAGTTGCTGATGCCCAATGGCAAAGTGATGCCAGAGTATTACGTTTTGGAATATCCGACTTGGATAAATGTGATTGCCATAACGCGCGACGGGCAGTTTGTGCTGGTGCGCCAATATCGCCATGCGCTTGGCGAGACGCACTTCGAGCTCTGTGCGGGCTGCGTCGAAAAAGGCGAAGAGCCATTGGCGGCCGCCCAGCGCGAGTTGATGGAAGAGACGGGTTTTGGCGGCGGCGAGTGGCGACTAGCAATGACCCTTTCGGCCAACGCCAGCACCATGAACAATCTCTCGTATTGCTACGTAGCCACGGGCGTTGAGCGCATCACCACCGAGCAGCATTTGGATCCGACTGAAGACCTGACGGTGCATCTTTTCAGCGAGGACGAAGTGCGCAAAATGCTCGCCAACAACGAGATACGCCAAGCCTTGATGGCCGCTTCGCTTTGGCGATATTTTTGCGAGAAAAAATAGACAAAAAGGCGAACATTTTTTCATTCCATTTTTTTATTGTAATTTTGCACTGATTTTACGGTTCACAACGTTGTGGACCACAAACTTGTGAACTAACATAATTAGTTGTATCACAAGCAGTTATCCGTTCAAAATGACTCTCGGTCTCACTCATACCAGCACGCTCACTGTGGCGCGGCAGCATTTGGCAGCGACCATGGGCAGTGGCGACCTCGAAGTATTTGCCACGCCAGCGTTGGTTGCCTTGTGCGAAAATGCCGCCATGCTTGCCGTAGCCAACCAGATGCCCGAAGGCTGCACCACCGTAGGTTCACACGTCGCCCTTGCGCACCTGAAACCAAGCGCACTTGGTGCGAAAATTAAAGCCACCGCCACCCTCACCGCCATCGAGGGGCGCAAACTCACCTTCGCCATCTCCGCCACCGATGGCAACGACACCATAGCCAACGGCACGCATATTCGCTATGTGGTTGATGCTCAGAAGTTTATGAGCAAATTGAAGTAATTTCCAGTTTCTGGTTGTTTCTCGAAATTATTTGCGCAATTTCTGTTTCTAGGTTTGAAGTTGTTGAAGCGTTGAAACGTTGAATTGTAAGGACGTGCCAAACCAACGTCGCGCTCCCACTCCTCACTCCTAATTCCTAACTTCTAAACGCGACACGCCCCTCCTCTCACCTATCAACTCTAACCTATAACCTTTCAACTCTGCCATTTTGTCAGTCGCACATTTTGGCACTCACTTTGCAATGTAACGGTCAGAAATTCAAAAACAAAAGCACTATGAAAACCAATATTGGAGTTACGACGGAGAACATTTTCCCCGTCATCAAGAAATTTTTGTACAGCGACCACGAGATTTTTCTGCGCGAAGTAGTGTCGAACGCTGTCGATGCCACACAAAAGCTGAAAACGCTTGCTTCGGTGGGCGATTTCAAAGGCGAAATGGGTGACCTGAAGGTTATCATGAGCATCGATCGCGACAAGAAGACGCTGACCGTGAGCGATCGCGGCATTGGCATGACGCTCGAAGAGATTCAGAAGTACATCAACAACATTGCATTGTCGGGCGCAACCGAATTTCTCGACAAATACAAAAACGACGCCAACGCCATCATCGGCCACTTCGGATTGGGCTTCTACTCGGCATTTATGGTGTCGGAGAAAGTGGAAATCTTCACAAAATCGTACAAAGATGAACCCGCACAGCACTGGAGTTGCGATGGCTCGCCCGAGGTTTCGATTGAGCCTTGCGACAAGGCCGACCGCGGCACCGACATTGTGATGCACATCGACGATGACGACAAAGAGTTCCTCGAAGAGGCGCGCATCAACACGCTGCTTACAAAATACTGCAAATTCCTGCCCGTGCCAATCGCTTTCGGCAAAAAGAAAGAGTGGAAAGACGGCAAAGAGGTTGAAACAGCCGAGGACAACATCATAAACAACACCGAGCCTGCGTGGACCAAGAAACCAGCCGACTTGAAAGAGGAGGATTACACGAAATTCTATCACGAACTCTATCCGTACGCTGAGGAACCGCTGTTTCACATTCATCTGAATGTAGATTATCCATTCAACCTCACGGGCATTCTCTATTTTCCGCGCATCAAAAACAACATCGATCTGCAGCGCAACAAGATTCAACTCTACTGCAATCAGGTTTTCGTAACCGATTCGGTCGAGGGCATTGTGCCTGATTTCCTGACACTGCTGCACGGCGTTATCGACTCGCCCGACATTCCGCTGAATGTGAGCCGTTCGTACCTGCAAAGCGACCAAAATGTGAAGAAAATCTCGTCGCACATCACCAAAAAAGTAGCAGATCGCTTACAAGAAATCTTCAAAAACGACCGCAGACAGTTCGAGGAGAAATGGGACGCACTGCGCCTGTTCATCGTCTATGGCATGCTGACCGACGAAAAATTCTACGAACGCGCCAAAGATTTTGCACTGCTCAAAAATGTCGACGGCAAATACTTCACTTTCGATGAGTACAAGACGCTCATCAGCGCCAACCAAACCGACAAAGACAGTAACCTCATCTATCTGTATGCCAACGATGCCACCGAACAGCACTCATACATCGAATCGGCCAAGGCAAAAGGCTACGATGTGCTGCTGATGGACGGTCAGCTTGACGCACACTGGCTGAGCCAATTCGAGCAGAAGAACGAAAAATCGCGCTTCGTCCGCGTTGATGCCGATGTGATTGAAAAGCTGATTGTAAAAGCTGATGCTGCCAAAGTGGAACTGACTGACGCTCAGACCGATGCGCTCACAGCGGTGTTCCGTTCGCAACTGCCAGTCATCGAGAAAGCCGAATTCACCGTAACGCTCGAAAACCTTGGTGCCGATGGTCAACCCGTGGTCATCACGCAAAACGAATGGATGCGCCGCATGAAAGATATGGCGGCTACGGGCGGCAATCCAATGATGAGTTTCTACGGCGAAATGCCCGCAAACTACAATGTGGTGCTGAATGTGGCTCATCCGCTAGTGGCCGATTTGCTAAAAGAAGAAGAGACCGCTTGTGGCGAAAAAGTTGCGCCGCTTGCTACCGAACTTTCCGAACTCGAAACGCGCCGTAATGCGCTGAACGAGGCTCACAAAGGCAAGAAGGACGAAGAGATTCCAACGGCCGAAAAAGAGGAACTCGAGCATATTGCAAAGCAAACCACCGAGTTGAAAGAGAAAAAGCAAGTCATTTATTCCGATTTTGCTGCAGCGCACAACCGCGTGAAACAGCTCATCGACCTTGCTTTGCTGGCCAACAATATGCTGAAAGGCAAAGACTTAGCCGAATTTGTGAAACGCAGCATCAGTCTGTTGAAATAAAATTCTGTCGGGCGACAATGACAACAACATCGTTACCCGATTTTTTTGTACTTTTGCAAAACAATTAAAACGAAAATTCTATGAAAAAATTTGCGAAAAAATTTCTGCTCGTTGTTGCGCTAGTGGCTGCAACAGCGTCGGCACAAGCTCAACAGCCCTACAAACACAGCATTGGTGTGTCGGTGGGTTCGCTCGAAGGCGTGAGCTACAAAATGTTCTTCACCGACCAGTTGGCGCTGCATGCCGACCTCGGTTTTCAGATGCTCGCAACGGTGGGCGGTTCTGATGGTTACACCGGCGATTTGCGTTTTTGGACCTTCGTGGCCAATCCGAATGTGGTTTATCAAGACAACATCACAGGTTGGAACTGGGGCGGCATTGGTTGGTTTGCTGGAGGCGGTTTGAGCCTTGGTTTGGCGCAAGGATTTTCGAGCAACACCACTTTAGGTAAATGGGGCATCAACGCCATTGCGGGTGTGGAACTCGGTTTGGACGATGCACCACTCGCCATCTCGCTCGATTTCCGTCCTGGCTACGGCATGGCATTTATCGAAAACGGATCCGTGTCGTTCTTCGATTGGGCAATTGCCGCTTCGGTACGATACACGTTTTAATCGGAGAATAAATCAATAATTCAATAACTCAATAAGGCAGGGGCGCAAAATTGTGTTCCTGCTTTTTATTGTGCGATTTTTGAGAGTCATTTTCCAATTAAATTTCGTAACTTTGCAAGTTGCAATATCGCGAAGCAAAATCATGCGCAAAATCTGGAAAAAAATAGAGCCAATCGTCCGCAACAAGTACATTATAACGCTTGTAGCGTTTGTGGTTTACATCGTTTTTTTCGACAGTAACAGCCTGATTGACAGATGGAAAACTCATCAAGAGATTGAAAATCTGCAAGAGGAGATTGAGTTTTATCGTTCGCACATCGAGAGCGACAAAGCCAAGATTGACGCGCTGAATTCGAGCCTCGAAAATCTCGAAAAATTTGCCCGCGAAGAGTATCTAATGCACAACGACGACGAAGAAGTTTTCATCATCAACGAATAAAAAATGCAACGCAAACAACGAGAAGAACTGTTCACTGTGCGCGACAAAAACACGCTTCTACCCTTTTTGGTCGAGAACCTGAAAGGGCGCAGTCGCAACACCATAAAATCGTATCTTTCGCACCGCCAAGTGGCTATCAATGGGCGCGTTACGACGGCTTTCGATGCGTTCATTCACTCGGGCGATGTGGTGGCAGTGCGCAGCGTTGGCGAAGAGGCGCCCAATCCGAATCACCTTGCGCGCATTGTGTACGAGGACGACGATCTGCTCGTTGTTGATAAGAAATATGGCACCGCTGCTGCGCAAATATCGCACCGCAAAGGCGAACAGACCGTTGAAGATGTGATGAACGAGCATGTGATTCGTCAGAAAAAGACGGCGCAAGTCTGGCTCATGACCGACCTCGACCGTGAAGTTTCGGGGCTACTTCTCTTTGCAAAAAACGAAGATGCGGCGGAGCGACTGCGCACTAGTCCCGTGGCGTTGCGCTACATTGCCGTGGTGGAAGGCGTGATTGAAACGGGCGAAGGCACGCTACAACATTGGCTCACCAACGACTCGAAAACCAAGCGCGTGCTGACTAGCGACACCGACAACGGCGGACAGTTGGCCACCACAGAATACAAAGTTTTGAAATCGAACGGACGCTTTACGCTGATTGAACTCGCGGCACATGGCGGCGAAAAACGCCATCAACTGCGAGCGCAAATGGCAGCCAACGGCACACCGATAGCAGGCGACAAAAAATATGGTGCGCACTCGAACCCCGTGGGGCGACTCTGCCTTCACGCCCAAGTGATGCGCCTCTACCACCCTGCCAACGGCCGTCCGCAACTGTTCGACACTGGAATCCCGAATTGCTTTCAGTAAGCAGATTACTGATTTCAGATTAGTAGCAAGTAGCAAGATATGAGTCGCAAGAATTGAACAATGAGCCAACAAAGATTTCAGATTTTATCTTAAAATCATTTCAATTGCAGTGTCCCAACTTTTTACTTTACACACTTTCCACTTTATACACTTTATAGACTTTTCACTCACCCGCGATGTTGCTCGAAAAAATAGATAATCCCGACGACCTTAAACGCCTTTCGCGCGACGAATTGCCAACGGTTTGCGCCGAATTACGGCAGTTCATCATCAACGAGCTGTCGCACAACCCTGGTCACCTTGGCGCGAGCCTTGGCGTGATAGAGTTGACCGTGGCGCTGCACTACGTATTCAACACGCCCTACGACCGCATTGTGTGGGACGTTGGTCACCAAGCATACGCGCACAAAATTCTGACTGGAAGGCGCGATCGTTTTCACACCAACCGCCATTTTCACGGCTTGAGCGGATTTCCATCGCCCAAGGAGAGCGAATACGATTCGTTTGGCACGGGACACTCATCGACGTCGATTTCAGCGGCATTGGGAATGTCCATCGCATCGCAACTGCACCACGACAACCGCCAAGTGGTGGCCGTGATTGGCGATGGTGCCATGACTGGCGGTTTGGCTTTCGAAGGGCTAAACAACGCCTCCATCAACCCGAACAACCTGCTCATCATTCTGAACGACAACCACATGGCCATCGATCCAATAGCGGGCGGATTGAGCCAATTTCTCGGAAAAATTCACACCTCGGCAACCTACAATCGCTGGCGCTACGGCATCTACCGCGCGCTGAAAGCACTCCACATAATCGACGAAAAGAGCAAAAAAAAGATTTTACGCTTCAGCAACTCGCTGAAATCGCTCCGTTCGAACACCGACAACAATGTGTTCGAAGGTCTGAATATCAGATACTTCGGTCCGATCGACGGTCACAATGTGGACACACTGGTGAGCGCATTGCAAGAGATAAAAAATTTCAGCGGGCCAAAAGTTTTGCACATCATCACCAAGAAAGGCAAAGGCTACAAACCCGCCGAAGACGCCGCTACCATTTGGCATGCACCGGGCGAATTCGACCCCAAAACTGGCGAACGCATCACGCACGACAACGGCTCGCAACCGCCTCTGTTTCAAGATGTTTTTGGTTACACGCTGCTAGAATTGGCAGAAAAAAACGAAAAGATCGTTGGCATAACACCAGCCATGCCCAGCGGCTGCTCCATGACCTACATGATGCGCGCCATGCCCAACCGCACTTTCGATGTGGGCATTGCCGAAGGTCACGCCGTAACTTTCTCGGCTGGATTGGCAAAAGACGGGCTACTGCCGTTCTGCAACATCTACTCGTCGTTCATGCAACGCGCCTACGACAATGTGATTCACGATGTGGCGCTGCAAGGGCTGAATGTGGTGCTTTGTCTCGACCGCGCAGGCATTGTAGGCAGCGATGGCGCTACGCACCAAGGCGAATTCGACCTAGCATATTTCCGCTGTATACCGAACCTGACCATCGCCTCACCAATGAACGAGCACGAGCTGCGCAACCTGATGTTCACCGCGCAACTGCCCGACAAAGGTCCGTTCGTCATTCGCTATCCACGCGGACGGGGTGTACTGGTCGATTGGCACAACAAGCCCCAAGAGGTCGAAATCGGACGCGGCATAAAACTGAAAGATGGCACGCAAGCCGCAGTCATCAGCATTGGCCCGATAGGAAATGCCGCTGCACAAGCCATCGCAACGCTCGAAAAAGAGCACGGCTACAGCATTGCGCACTACGATTTGCGTTTTCTGAAACCGCTCGACACCGAAATGCTGCACGAAATAGGCAAACGCTTCACACAGATTTTCACCATCGAAGATGGCGTGATTGCAGGCGGAATGGGCAGCGCAGTGCTGGAATTCATGGCCGACAACGGCTACACACCTAGCGTAACGCGCCTTGGTATTGGCGACCAATTTGTGGAACACGGCACCCAAGCCGAGCTCTACCACATGCTCGGAATCGACACCGAAGGAATAGCCAAAAGCATTGCAGAAAAATTGAAAATTGATAATTGACAATTGATAATTAGGCAATTAACAGACTTTACACACTTTCCACTTTCCCACTTTACAGACTTTCTACTTTTCACTTTATAGACTTTCTACTTTCTCACCTTTCACTTTACACACTTTTTTATGAAAATCGTGATTGCTGGCGCGGGCGAAGTTGGTCATTTTGTGGCCAAGATGCTATCGAGCGAAAAATACGACATTGTGCTGATGGACAGCGACGAGTCGCGCATGGAGGACATTTCGTCGGCCTACGACCTGCTCACATTCGAGGGGTCGCCCACGTCAATCAGCGATCTGAAAAAAGCGGGCGTGCCAAATGCGGACCTGTTTGTGGCCGTAACACCGCACGAAAGCGTGAATGTGGCTGCCTGCATGCTAGCCACGAACCTCGGAGCCAAGAAAACCATCTCGCGCATCGACAATCGCGAATATCTGCTGCCAGAAAATGCCGATTTCTTCAAACGCATGGGCGTGCATTCGCTCATCTATCCGGAAATGTTGGCGGCACAAGAGATTGCCAATGTGCTGAAACGCGGTTGGCTACGCGAATTCCGTACCTTTGGCGAAGGCGCGCTGGTGATGGTCTGCCTGAAAGTGAGAGCCAACGCCGCACTCGTCAACAAGAAATTTAACTCCGGATTTTTTGCCCATAGCGACTACCGCATCGTGGCCGTGAAACGCGACAAAAACACCATCATTCCGTGCGGCACCGACGAGATTTTGCCAAACGACATCGTCTATTTTGTCTGCACGCCCGACAAACTCGAAGTAGTGCGCACCCAAGCGGGCAAACGCGCCTTCGATGTGAAAAACGTCATCATCATGGGCGGCAGCCGCATAGCCATCAATGCCGTGCGCATTTTGCCGAAAAATACCAATGTGAAGATAATCGAGGCCAACCGCGAAAAATGTTTTGCGCTGACCGAAAAATTGAGTAACACGCTGGTAATCAATGGCGATTGCCGCAATGTAGATCTGCTTCGCGAAGAGGGAATTGAAGATGCCGACGCATTTTTAGCTCTCACTGGCGACTCAGAATCGAACGTGCTGGCGTGCCTCACAGCCAAACGTTTTGGCGTTGACAAAACCGTGGCCGAGGTGGAAAATATCGACTACATCGACTTTGCCGAAAACCTCGACATCGGCACAGTGATCAACAAAAAACTGATTGCCGCCAGCCACATCTACCAGCGCATGCTCGACGAAGATGTGCTGAACGTAACCTGCCTCACCTATTCCGACGCCGAAGTGGTGGAGTTTGTGGTGAAGCCCGGCGACAAAATCACTCGCAAACGCGTTGGCGACCTCGGTTTGCCATCGAATGTGAACATCGGCGGCATCATTCGCGACGGCAAAGGCTCGGTGGTTGCGGGACAAACCGTTATTCTGCCTGGCGATCACGTGGTAGTGTTCTGCATGGCCGACAGCGTGCGCAAAATTGCCGCATTTTTCAATAATTGAGTGCGAAAGAAATGACCAAAACTTTCAATCATCGCCAATTTTTCAGAATGCTCGGTCTGCTGCTGCTCATCGAGACTGTTTTTATGCTGATTTCGGCACTGGTGGCACTCTACTACGGCGAAGGCGATGCGCGCGCGTTGCTCATCACCACAGCCATTTCGGCGGCGGTTGGTTTGGGCGGATTGCTCATCGGCCGCCACGCCGACCATCATCTTGGCACACGCGAAGGTTTCAGCATTGTAGCTGCCGTCTGGGTTGTTTTCTCACTTTTCGGCATGCTGCCATTCATCATTTCTGGAAAAATCGCTTCGCCCGTCGATGCCTTTTTCGAGACCATGTCGGGCTTTACGACCACGGGCGCAACCATTCTCACAAATGTAGAAACGCTGCCGCACGGACTGCAGTTTTGGCGCTGTATCACGCAGTGGATTGGCGGCATGGGCATTGTGGTGATGTCGATGGCACTGCTGCCATTTTTGGGCGGTGACATGCAACTGTTTGCCGCCGAAGTGCCTGGTCCAACCTACGACAAGCTGCAACCGCGCATGCGCAGCACAGCACAGCGCATTTGGGGACTCTATTTCGCACTCACAGCCATCGAAATGTTGCTACTGTGGGCGGGCGGAATGCCACTTTTCGATGCCATCTGCCACGCTTTCACCACCATGGGTTCGGGCGGCTACTCCACGCATCAAGACAGCATTGCGCACTGGACTTCGCCGTTTGTGCAGTACACCATCGTCATTTTCATGCTGATAACGGGCATCAACTACACACTGCTCTATCTCTCGCTCGTAAAACGCCAATTTGGTCGATTCCTGAAAGATGAAGAACTGCGCGCCTACCTGCTACTGACGCTGTTTGCCACCATTCTGATAACCATCGGACTCAGCACATCGCCGACGGAAACGGGCAATTTCGAAAGCACATTCCGCCAAAGTCTGTTCCAAGTCAGCTCCATCATCTCCACCACAGGTTTTGTGAGCGCCGACTACACACTTTGGCTACCAATTCTACAATTTTTGCTGATTTTGCTGATGTTCGTGGGCGGCTCGGCTGGCTCCACCAGCGGCGGCATGAAAGTGGTGCGACTGCTTCTGCTCGCCAAAAACAGTTACTACGAAATGCGCCGCCTCATTCACCCAAATGCGGTTCTACCAGTGCGAATCAATGGTCACGTGGTGCAAGAAAAGACCATCAACAGCATTCACGCGTTCATCATTTTGTATGTGGGACTGATCATCGTCGGCACGGGCGTGGTGGCACTTTCAGGCTTGTCGATAACCGAATCGGCAGGCGCAGTGTTGGCGTGCATCAGCAACATCGGTCCTGCACTTGGTTCGCTCGGTCCAATGGGCAGTTACGCTACACTACCCTGCTTCGTGAAGTTATTCCTCGCCTTCGTCATGCTAGTTGGTCGTCTCGAACTCTTCACCGTGCTGATACTCTTCTCGCCCGGTTTTTGGAAGAAATAATTCCGCTCCCTCTAACCTATAAACGATAAACTCTAACCTTTTCTACTCTGAGAATAAAATTCTAAAGGCGTCTTCCACGCGTTTCACGCCAGCGACCTCGATTTTCCAGTTGGTTTTTGCCAATTTTTCGCGATTGAATTCTGGTATCAAAATCTTTTTGAAGCCCAATTTTTGAGCCTCAGCAATGCGTTGTTCCACGCGGTTCACAGGACGAATTTCGCCCGACAAGCCAACCTCGCCCGTAACGCAAATGGTGCCATCGATGGTCATGTCCAAATTCGACGACAGCACTGCCACCAGCACCGCCAAATCGACGGCTGGATCGCTCACGCGCAGACCGCCAGCAATGTTCAGGAACACATCTTTCTGCATCAATTTGAAGCCAGCGCGTTTCTCAAGCACCGCCAGCAACATATTCATCCGCCTGATGTCGAAACCCGTGGCCGAACGCTGCGGTGTGCCGTAAGCTGCCGAGCTCACAAGTGCCTGAACCTCAATCAAGAACGGACGCACGCCTTCAATCATGGCGGCAATGGCAATGCCACTCAAACCGTCGTTGTTGCGTGTGAGAAGCAGCTCCGAAGGATTCGCCACCTCGCGCAGACCGCTCTGTTGCATCTCAAAAATGGCCAGTTCGTCGGTGCTACCAAATCGGTTTTTATTGGCGCGCAAAATACGATAAAGATAGTGACGATCGCCCTCGAACTGCAGCACAGTATCGACAATATGCTCCAAGATTTTCGGTCCTGCAATGCTGCCCTCTTTGGTTATGTGGCCAATCATCAGCACGGGAATGGCGGTCTCTTTGGCGAATTTGAGCAACGCTGCCGAGCATTCGCGCACTTGCGACACGCTGCCAGGCGACGATTCTGCCGTTTCGGTCATTATGGTCTGAATGGAATCGACCACCACCACATCGGGCTGCACGCTGCGAATATGCTCAAAAATGCGCTCCAACGAGGTCTCGCTCACAATGTAGCAATCGCTCTCCATCTTGCCAAGACGTTCAGCGCGCATTTTCAGTTGGTTCACACTCTCCTCGCCCGACACATACAGAATCTTTTTGCCCGCCATGCGCAATGCCACTTGCAACACCAGCGTACTTTTGCCAATGCCCGGTTCACCGCCTATCAGCACAAGCGAACCAGGCACCAATCCGCCACCCAGCACACGATTCAGTTCCGCATTTTTCGTGTCGATACGCATCTCAGCCTGCGCCTCCACTTTGTCGATGCGAACGGGAGCAACACCGTTTGGCGTCACAAAACCATGATCGACCACGCGCTGCGGAACCGATTTCTGAACTTTCTGCTCCACAAACGAATTCCACGCGCCGCACGCCGGACAACGCCCGTATGCCTTCGGGTAATCAGCCCCGCACTCCTTACAAAAATAGACGATTTTATCTTTCATTTTTCATTTTTTTGTAGTAAAATGTGAGTAGCAAGTCGCAAGAATTGGCTACTAGTTAGTCGCAGATACCAAGTTCATAGTCCTCCTATCAACTCTCAACTATCAACTCTAACCTTTCTGCAAAGATACAAAAAAATCCGCCACTCGCAACAACGAGCGGCGGAAATTTTCATTTACCCTATAACTTTATTTGCCGATATAAAAAGCCATATAAAGGTTTGCACCAACATTTTGCGTGCCGAACACGAACGCGCTATTTTTTGGAGAAACAAGGTCGGTAAATTCCTCAACTTTTTCGCTATTCAGGTTGTAACCTTCGTACAGAGCATATTTGTTGGGCGTCCAAGCATAGAGCAGGGCGAGATTTACCTCGAGACCCAGTGCAATTTTTGGAGCGACAAAGCACTCAACGCCTACGCTACCAACCAAACCAATGGTGTGCGTGCCATCGGCATACTCTTTCAGCATACGCGCATTTGGCATAGCCGAACCCATGCTCTCCCAAGTATCGAGACTCGATGGCTTTTGGTTCACAGCCGTGATGGCATTGCCGTACGAATATTTCTCGCTTTCGAGCGAGAAAGCATAGAGTGCACTACCGCTGAAAACACCTTGCACACGACCTTTACCAAGTCGATATTCTACACCAACCGAAAGACTTCCGCCAGTCTGCGCTTTTTTGTACGAATCGGTAACTTTCTGGCGCGACAGTGGGTCGAGAGCCACGGCAGCATCGTCCTGCTGATACTCCTGCTTGTTCTCGCGGTTGAGCAACAGACCAATGTTAGCGCGAATACCCAACTGGTCGGTAAGCATGTATTTGCCTTGTATCGAAACCAAAGGATATGGCGACGAAAGGCTGCTCAAATCTTGATTCCACAGCAAACCAGAACCGCCTATCGCAGAATTGTCGATAGAAGCATTGGTGCTACCATTGAACAATTTACCAATATAGTTGGTGAACGGATTCACATTGAAGCCAATGGCAAAGTCGCCTGCCTCGGGCAGATACGAACCTTTGTCGGTCGCTTCTTCTTGGGCAAACATTGGCATTGCCAACGCCGCCACCAAAAGGCAACTTACTATCTTTTTCATAGTCGTAATTCGTTTTTAAGTTTACCAAATCTTGATACCACCAGCGTAAATCAGACGATCAGCGCCATCTTTTTTGCCAAAGTTAATTTTGCTATAGTAACCTGCAAAATTAGTAGCGGCAGCAGCAGGGTAAATCATCGAAGCAGTAGCCTGATATAAGCCCGAGCCAATTCCCTTTACGCCAAAAATCAAATCTTCATTTTCAGGCTCAAATTGCAGCACTGCATCGTCCATGTTTAGATCAAAGAAAATCTGCTTTTCATCTATATACATGCTTGAAACCACATTATCTTTTCCACCTTTGTAGATACCAGTTAGGCGTTGAGTTTTGTAATCGGTGTCG
>CAVHRT010000016.1:0-26213 GCA_963638355.1 Flexilinea sp.
GCGTTTTCACCCGTGGGTATTTTCGGGTGCTATTGCCCGCATTGGTGGGCGCGTAAACGAAGGCGATCTTGTGCGTGTGGTGGCCGCCGATGGTTCGTTTTTGGGCATCGGGCACTATCAAAATAGCAGCATCGCCGTGCGCCTGCTGTCGTTCGACGATGTAGAGATCGACGAGGCATTTTTCCGTCAGCGCATTCGTGCGGCATACGCTGTGCGCCAGGCACTTGACTTGACCTCTGCGCCCAACACCAACACCTATCGTCTGGTGCACGGCGAAGGCGACGGTCTTTCGGGGCTTGTGGTCGATATTTACGGCGACACTGCCGTGATGCAGGCGCATTCGGTCGGCATGCACAATGTGCGCGAGATGTTGGCGCAACTGATTGTAGATGAGATAGATAGCGTAAAAAATATCTATTACAAATCGGAAGGAACGCTGCCCTACAAAGCGCCCGTCACGCCCGAAGATGGCTACTTGATTGGCTCGGTGGGCGACTGTTTGGCCATGGAAAATGGTCTGAAATTTCAGGTGGATTGGTTGCGCGGACAGAAGACGGGATTTTTTGTCGATCAGCGCGAAAACCGTGCCTTGCTCGAGCATTACGCCAACGGGCGCAGTGTGCTGAACATGTTTTGTTACACAGGCGGATTTTCGTTCTACGCCCTGCGTGGTGGCGCAAAATTGGTGCATTCGGTCGATAGTTCCGCCAAAGCCATAGAACTCACGCGTCGCAATGTGGCGCTAAACTTTGGCGACGATGCGCGCCACGAGGCGTTTGCCGAAGATGCGTTCAAATTTCTGGAGACAGCCGACAACAAATACGACCTCATCATTCTCGATCCGCCAGCATTTGCCAAGCATCAGAAGACGCTGCGCAATGCGCTCCATGGCTATCAGAAACTGAATGCGCGCGCTTTCGAGGCCATTCGTCCGGGCGGCATTTTGTTCACTTTCTCATGCTCGCAAGCGGTGAACAAAGAACAGTTTCGTTTGGCGGTGTTCAGTGCGGCGGCGCAGAGCGGTCGCAATGTGCGCATTCTGCATCAACTCACCCAGCCCGCCGATCACCCCGTAAATATCTATCACCCCGAAGGCGAATATCTGAAAGGATTGGTGCTGTATGTGGAATGAGTGAGGAATTTTTCAATTGATAATTGACAATTGATAATTGATAATTAAGCAGTTAACTACAAAAAAATGCAGTTACCCATAATTTTCAAATCTTCAAATCTTCAAATTTTCAAATTTTTAAATGAATAATTGAAAAATTTACAACTAGAAATCAGAAATTAGAAACCAGAAATTAGAAATCAATTCAAATGAAACATACCCTTTTTACACTACTCTTTGCGTTGTGTGCACTGCCGATTTTTGCGCAAAAGGAATTTCTTGGCGAATGGAAAACTGTGAGCGACAAAACTGGCGAGCAGGAGGCTGTGGTGCGCATTTTCAAAGCCACCAACGGCATGTATTACGGCAAAATTGAACGTTTTATCAATCCAGAATACGCAGGCAAGGGCTTTCGCTGCGACAAATGCGAGGGTGCCGACCACAATCAACTCATCGAGGGGTTGATAATTGTGCGCGAGTTGAAATACGAAAACGGCAAAATGGTCGGCGGCCATGTGCTCGACCCCGAGAGCGGCAAAATTTACTACGGCGCCATCACTTTCGATGCGGCGACGAAAAACATCGTTTTGCGCGGCTCGCTCGACAAACGCGGCATTTTCGGGCGCAGTCAGACTTGGGTGCGCTAAAATCACATTTTCATCATGGTCAACCAGTTTCTTGCACGAAAAATTCGCGAACAACTGCCGTTCACACCCACCAACGAACAGCAGGTTTGCATCGAGCGGTTGGCCGATTTCTGCGCTAGCACCGAGCAACATGCAGTTTTTCTGCTCACGGGCTATGCTGGCACAGGCAAGACATCGGTGGTTGGCGCACTGGTAGCGGCTTTGCGTGCGCTCAAACAACACACAGTGCTGCTCGCTCCAACGGGTCGCGCTGCCAAAATCTTCGGGACTTACGCTGGTCAGCCCGCCTACTCCATTCACAAACGCATCTATCGGCAAAAATCGGCTTCAGTAGAATTTTCGCTCAACTACAACGCTGCTCACGACACGCTTTTTCTTGTCGACGAAGCCTCGATGGTGGCCAACACGCCTGGCGATGGTGCCAATTTTGGTTCTGGCCGATTGCTCGACGACCTTATAGAATTTGTCTATACTGGCGAAAATTGTCGGTTGGTTTTGATTGGCGACACGGCGCAACTTCCGCCTGTGATGCAACCTTTTTCGCCTGCGCTCGAACCGAAAAAACTCGAAAGTTACGGCTTGAGCGTGACGGCTTGCAGTCTTACCGAAGTGGTGCGACAATCGGCCGAGAGCGGCATTCTGCACAACGCCACGCGCATTCGCCGAGCATTGGAACAGACGCTGCCAGCCATCTCACTGAAAACGGATTTCCCCGACATTCATCGCGTCGATGGATTCGATTTGATAGAGCAGATTCAGAGTGCATACAGTCGTTCGGGCGTAGAAAATTGCATCATCGTAACGCGCTCGAACCGTCGCGCAGTGCTCTACAATCGCGGCATTCGCAACCAAGTGATGTGCAAAGAAGACGAACTTTCGAGCGGCGATCTGCTCACCGTCACGCGCAACAACTATTTTTGGAGCAAGCAGTATCCCGAAATGGAATTTATTGCCAATGGCGATTCGGCCGAACTGCTGCGCATTCGCGGTCATCACGAGATGTACGGCATGCGCTTTGCCGATGTGACGCTGCGTTTTCCAGACTACGATTACGAGATGGACGCGCGCCTGCTCATCGACTCGCTCTACACCGAAACGCCCGCCGAAGCCACGCAATTGAGCAAACGCCTTCTTGCCACCGTCGAGGAGGATTACATGGACATTGGCAACCGCCGCGAACGCTACAAAGCCATGATGCAGAACGAATATCTCAATGCCTTGCAGGTGAAATTTGGCTATGCCGTAACCTGCCACAAGGCGCAAGGCGGCCAGTGGAGCGAAGTCTTTGTCGACCAAGGTCCGATAGACGCATCGCAAATTGATGCCGACTATCTGCGCTGGCTCTACACCGCCTGCACTCGCGCCCAACATCAACTCTATTTTGTCAATTTTACTGATCAATTTTTCGAATAATTGCAGTTTTCGCCGAAAAGTCGTAACTTTGCAAAATGTAGACTTTGACTGTTGACGATGACTATGACCGTTGACTGCCAATTCTTAAGTCAAAATTCATAATTCTTAATTCTCGATATGTCTCCTTACAGCAAAGATTATCCCACCGATGCCATGCTTGCCGAAGTGATGGAGCGTGTGCATAAGGACATTCTCGAAAATTCCGCCAAAGTGCAGCGCGAACTCGACCGCCGCATGGACGAAGTACGGCAACACATCGCTCAAAATCGCATGAAAAAGTGATAGCGTCTGACCAAAAACCAGTTTTGTGCGTGGTTGCTGGGCCAAATGGCTCGGGCAAAACTACAACTACGTTCCAATTGCTGCAGAGTGAATGGAGTCGATATCGTTGATCGTGCCTATTTTTACGACAATTCTATCGAGAATGAAAATCCGCGACTCGTGTTGCGCACTGTTGACGGAACGACATACAAAACTTACGAAAATCCTCTGCCAGAATGGGTTAAACCAATCGTAAAGATGTAAATTGCAACTAGAGGTTTTTCACTTCACCAAATTCTTAAGTCAAAATTAATAATTCCCAAAATATGACTCCCTTAAATCTAATCACCTTCGCCTCGGAACTGAACAAACAAGGCACCATTCGTCACGCACACCGCGCGCTGTTCGACATGCTCGATGCGCACTACGACGTCCACATCGTTTCGCCCGACGCCATCGATGCCATCGAGAAAAACGAGCTGCAAATAGTCTTCATCTCGAGCGGCGGCACCGAATTCGTATTCCGCAGTTACTACAACCAACTACCCAAACCCATTGTGCTGCTCACCGACGGACTGCAAAACTCGCTGGCGGCATCGCTCGAAATCAACACTTGGGCGCGTCAACAAGGTGCCGAATGCCACATCATTCATGGCGACGAAATGGTGGTTCTTGGCGAATTGAATGCCTACAAAACACTTTTTGAACGCAAAAATCTGTTGGCAGGCAAACGCATTGGCGTGATTGGCGAACCTTCTAAATGGCTGATTGCCAGCGGAGTAGATTACGAAGCCGCGCGCCGTCGCTGGGGTGTGGAGTTTGTTGATGTGCCGATAGATGAGGTGGTCGAGAATTTTCAGAAAATAACCGATGACGAGGTGCGCGCCAATGCCGAACTCTTTGTGAAAAATGCTTCAGCCGTACGCGAACCCAACATCGACGAGGTGACAAAAGCCTACCGACTCTATTGCGCCGTGAAAATGGTCTGCAGCCGTTACGCGCTCGACGCATTCACCATTCAGTGCTTCGGACTCATTCCGCGCATCGGCACAACGGGCTGTTTGGCGCTGTCGCTACTCAACGACGAAGGCATCATTGCAGGTTGCGAGGGCGATATGCAAACCGTATTCACCATGTTGGCCGCCAAAACCGTGACAGGCGTCGATGGTTTCATGTGCAATCCGTCGCAGATAAACATGCACGACAACTCCATTCTGCTGGCACATTGCACCATCGGACTGAAACAAACAAAATCGTACATCGTGCGCAACCATTTCGAAAGTTTCAGCGGCGTGGCAGTGCAAGGCGTCCTGCCTAGCGGCGATTACACACTATTAAAATGCGGAGGCGGAGAACTCGATCAGTTCTATGTAACCACGGCGCGACTGCTGCAAAACACCGATTTCGACGATGTTTGCCGCACACAAGTGCGTATGCACCTTGGCTCACCTTGCGGCTATTTCTTCAACAACCCAATCGGCAACCACCACGTGCTTCTGCGTGGCAACTGGGTAGATGCGCTCACCGACTTCTTCGAGATGAACCACACACAGCGTGTACACTAGAGTTCGAAAATTTATAAAGATTGAAAGTTCATAAAGTTTGGGAGCACTGCAGATAATCTTGGATACCGTAATCTGAAATTTTTCAATTGTTCATTTGAAAATTTGAAGATTTGAAAATTATAAGCAACTGCATCTTCTGTGGTTAACTACTTAATTATCAATTATCAATTATCAATTGTCAATTGAAAAACTCCTAACTCCTAACTCCTAACTCCTAACTTCTCACTCCTAATTCCTAACTAAACGAAATGCGAATCGACATCATCACAGTTTTGCCCGAATTGCTCGAAAGTCCGCTGCGCAACAGCATTGTACGACGTGCGTGCGACCGCGGAATAGCCGAAATAGTCATTCACAACCTGCGCGACTACAGCACCGATCTGCGCCATCATCGAGTGGACGACTACGCCTTTGGCTTCGGGGCGGGCATGGTGATGCAGATAGAGCCAATTTTTCGCATCATCGAGAAACTGAAGAGCGAGCGCCACTACGACGAGGTCATTTTTATGGCTCCCGATGGCGAACAATTCACCCAACGTATGGCCAACGACTTATCGTTGCTGCAAAACATCATCATCTTGTGCGGGCACTACAAAGGTGTGGATCACCGCGTGCGCGAACACCTGATAACACGCGAAATAACCATTGGCGACTATGTGCTTACGGGCGGAGAGTTACCTGCTGCCGTGGTGGCCGATGCCGTGGTGCGACTGTTGCCCGGTGCCATGGGCGACGAGCAATCGGCCCTGTCCGACTCGTTTCAAGATGGGCTGATAGCGCCGCCAGTCTACACTCGCCCCGCCGAATTCAACGGTTGGCGCGTTCCCGAAATTCTACTCTCGGGCAACGAGCGCAAAATAGCCGAATGGGAGCACCAGCAATCCATCGAGCGCACCAAACTGCTCCGTCCCGACCTTCTTTCGGAGAAATAAGCAAAGTTTCTGATTCCTAGATTTCTGGTTAGAAAAGTTTCTAGTTGTTTCTCGAAATTGCTGACGCAATTTCTGTTTCTAGGGTTGTAGGGACGCGGTGCGCCACGTCCACATCGTCATAGTCATTTCCCCCGATTTTGCAGTTCAAGAATTTTTTCGTACTTTTGCAAGTTTGGAACATGTTTTTGTAAATCGCTAAAAATTAATTCGTTATGGGAAATCTTGTGGCCATTGTTGGTAGGCCAAATGTCGGGAAATCGACGCTTTTCAACCGCCTTACGCAGACTCGGCGCGCCATTGTGAACGAGGAGGCTGGCACCACGCGCGACCGCCAATATGGTCTTAGCGAATGGGGCGGACGCTCATTTTCGGTGGTCGACACGGGCGGCTGGGTGGTCAATTCCGATGATATTTTCGAAGAAGAGATCAATCGCCAAGTGAACATTGCCATCGAAGAGGCCGACGTGATTATGTTTGTGGTCGATGCGCTGAATGGCGTTACCGACCTCGATATGCATGTGGCAGAAATTCTCCGCCGCAGCAAAAAGCCCGTGATTTTGGTGGCTAACAAAGTCGATACTTTCGAACTGCAATATCAGGCGGCAGAATTCTACAAACTCGGGCTCGGCGATCCGTTCATTTTGTCGGCCGTGAATGGTCTTGGCACAGGCGAACTGCTCGACGAACTGCTGAAACATCTAAAACCCGATGTGAACGACGAGTTGGAAGAATTGCCGAAAATTGCCATTGTGGGCAGACCAAACGCAGGCAAATCGTCAATCGTGAACGCATTCATCGGTGAAGAGCGCCACATCGTAACTGACATTGCAGGCACCACGCGCGACTCCATCTACACAAAATACGACAAGTTCGGTCATGCATTCTATTTGGTCGATACGGCGGGCATTCGCAAAAAAGCCAAAGTGAACGAGGACATCGAGTACTATTCAGTGATTCGCGCCATTCGCGCCATCGAAAGCAGCGATGTTTGCGTGCTGATGATAGACGCCACGCGCGGCATCGAGAGCCAAGATCTGAATATTTTTTCGCTCATTCAAAAGAACCGCAAAGGCTTGGTGGTGTGCGTAAACAAGTGGGATTTGGTGGAGAAAAAAGAGGCGAAAGACATCAAACAATTCGAGAGCAAAATTCGCGAACGGCTGGCTCCGTTTGTCGATTTTCCGATAGTTTTTGCATCGGCACTCACCAAACAGCGCATTTTCAAAGTCATCGAAACCGCCATGCAGGTTTACGAGAACAAATATCGCAAAGTGCCGACCGCGAAACTAAACGAATTCTTCTTACCGCTGATTGAAAATTATCCGCCACCAGCCATCAAAGGCAAATATGTGAAGATAAAATATGTAGCACAACTGCCTAATACTCAAGTACCTACGTTCGTTTTCTTTGCCAATCTGCCGCAATATATCAAATCGCCATATCTGCGTTTTTTGGAAAACAAATTGCGCGAAAATTGGAATTTCAACGGCACACCGATACTGTTGTTTCCAAGGCAGAAATAATTGCGGAATTCCGCACTTTACAGACTTTTTACTTTTCACTTTACACACTTTTCAACTCGTCAATTTCTCAACTCATCAACCAGAAAAATGATAACCTTCATCTCGTCAATCGTGCTGCTCGTGGTGGGCTATTTGGTCTATGGAGCGGTTGTGGAAAAGATTTTTGGCATCGATGCGTCGCGCCCAACGCCTGCCACCACGCATGCCGATGGTGTTGACTATGTGCCGATGTCGGTTTGGCGAATTTTTCTGGTGCAATTTCTGAATATCGCTGGTCTGGGACCGATTTTTGGCGCAATCATGGGCATTTTCTTTGGCCCAAGCGCATTTTTGTGGATTGTTTTCGGAACTATTTTCGCTGGCGGCGTCCACGACTATCTATCGGGAATGATATCGCTGCGTAAAAACGGAGCAAGTCTGCCCGAAATAGTTGGCAGCGAACTCGGCAACGGTGTGAAACACTTCATGCGCGTGCTGTCGCTGCTGCTGCTGCTGCTACTCACCACCACTTTTCTCACTGGTCCAGCCAATCTGCTTCACGGCTTAGTCGAAAACATCAGTGTGACGTGGTGGATTCTGATAGTTTTCGTATACTACATGCTCGCCACGCTGCTTCCAATCGACAAAATCATCGGTCACCTCTACCCTATTTTCGGCGGTGTGCTACTGTTTATGGGCGTTGGCATCATGGTGATAATGTTTGTGAGCAATGCGCCAATTCCCGAAGTAACTGATGGTCTGCAAAGTCGCGATCCGAATGGTTATCCGCTCTTCCCGATGATGTTTGTGAGCATTGCTTGCGGTGCAATCAGCGGTTTCCACGGCACGCAATCGCCCCTCATGGCGCGCTGCATGACCAACGAGCGACAGGGACGCCGCATTTTCTATGGAGCCATGGTGGCTGAAGGCATTTTGGCACTCATTTGGGCTGCCGCGGCGGGCTCATTCTTTGGTGGAATCGACGGTCTGCAAGCCTTCGCAGCCGAGCATCACGGCGAGAATATCGCAGCGCTGGTCATCGACAAGATTTCGCGCACTTGGCTTGGAAAAGTTGGAGGCGTTTTGGCCATCATTGGCGTGGTGGTTGCGCCCATCACCTCGGGCGATACGGCACTACGCAGCGCACGCCTGATAGTGGCCGATTTTCTGCATCTCGAACAAAAATCCATTCCAAAACGACTGATCATCTCGTTGCCGATGTTTGCCGTGGTTTTTGGCATGACTTTCGTCGATTTCGAGGTCGTTTGGCGTTATTTCTCGTGGACGAATCAGACTTTGGCGGCATTCACGCTGTGGACTGGCGTGATTTTTCTCTGCCGCAATTCGCGCTATCGTTGGGGCTATGTGGTGGCGCTTGTGCCTGCGCTGTTCATGACCGCCGTCTCCACCTGCTACATCATCGTTACACCCGAAGGTTTCGCGCTACCGCTTTGGATTGGCTACGTCACCTCGACTGTGGCTTGCTTAGTTTGCGCCACAATCTTCGCAAATTGGAAACTAAAATTCAATTCAACTAAAAAATAAAAAAGTCGGTAAATTTCGCCAACTTGCCCACGCTATAGACTTTCAACTTTATAGACTTTTCAACTCAAAACATGGATTTCCAGAAAATTCACGACTTTGTATACGCGCAACGCAGCATTAGCGAGCATTCCATTCACGGACCAGGGCATTGGGCACAAGTGGAATTCAATGGTCTATTTTTGGCAGGATTGAATGGCGCCGATAGCGATGTGGTGCGGCTTTTCGCGCTTTTTCACGATTCGCGGCGCATAGACGATGGTTACGACAAAAAGCATGGTCCGCGTGGTGCCGAATTGGCGCGCGAGGTTCGAAATGAGTTGTTGCCGATTGACGATGAAAAGTTTGCAATGCTCTATCTGGCTTGCATGGCGCACACGGTGGCAAGTCGCACCAGCACAGTCACGGTCGACACCTGCTTCGATGCCGATCGGCTCGATTTGGTGCGCATTGGCGTGATGCCCGATCCTGTGCGAATGGCCACGCCCGAAGGAGCAGCCATTGCCCGTTTAGCGCAGCGCGAAGGCATTACACCAGACAAATTCCGTGCATGGATTCGCGCGCTCGATCCGAAGAAAATTATTGTAGAATAGCGTTTTCGGCCAGACGACTGCCGCAGAGCCATTCGGCAGCGTTCATGCGGCGTTTGCCAGCCACTTGCAGCGATTTAATCAGCACAAAACCATCATTCACAGCCACTTTCAGCACTTTTTTGCCATCACTCACAAGCGTGCCGCAAGGTAGATTGTGCGCTGCAATTTCGCGCTCCACCTCAAAAATCTTCATCATCACACACTCGTCGCCGTTGTGCAGTTCGGTCCAAGCCGTTGGGTAAGGCGACAATCCGCGCACAAAATTGAACACGTCGTTGGCACTTTTCGTCCAGTCGATGCGGCAAGTCTCCTTGAAAATTTTCGGGGCGGGTTTCAATTCCGCTGAATGTTGTTGCGGCGTGGCAGTAACATTGCCCGAAAGTATCTGATCGACCGTGTCGGTAACGGCTTTTGCGCCAATCGCCATCAGATGGTCGTGAATAGTGCCAGCGTTGTCGTCGTCGCTGATGGGCGTACGGCGTTGCAGAATCAGGTCGCCCGTGTCGATTTCCTGTTGCAAGAAAAATGTGGTAACGCCCGTCTCTTTTTCGCCATTGATTATTGCCCAGTTGATTGGCGCCGCTCCGCGATATTGCGGCAGTAACGAGCCATGCAGATTGAATGTGCCAAGCCGCGGCATTGCCCAAACCACTTCGGGCAACATGCGGAAAGCCACCACTATTTGCAGATCGGCACGCAGCGCACGCAGTTGCTCGAGGAACTCCTCATTTTTCAATTTTTCGGGCTGAAGCAACGGCAGATTGTGCGCCAAAGCATACTCTTTCACAGCCGAAAATTGCAATTTATATCCGCGCCCAGCGGGTTTGTCGGGCATAGTAACCACGCCCACCACATTGTAGCCGCCCGACACCAGCGCATCGAGGCTCGCCACCGCAAATTCCGGCGTGCCCATGAAGACTATTCGTAGTTCAGATTTGTTCATCGTTTTTTAGGTTGATAAGTTGTTGAATCAGTTTAATAGAGTTGAAAAGTTTAGAAAGTTCAACGTCGTAATAACATCGCGCGTCAAAGGTCATAGTCAACAGTCATAGTTTTTAGCCGCACTATCCTTCCGTCACGCGAAAATTCTTAATTCAAAATTCTTACTTCTTCATTTCCTAAGATCGGCTCCCCACATCAATTTATTTCGCAGGGTGCGCAAAAACGAGTGGTTGTTTGGCTCGATCACTTTCAGGCTGAAATCGGCTTTGGCAATGTGCAGTTTGGTCGATTGCCTCAGCACCTGCGAGCGTCCGTCGAACGAGATGAGATAACTGTGCGAACGGCTCTCGATTTCTAGGTCTATCTCGCACGAATCGGCAATGACTAGCGGGCGCACCGTGAGACTGTGCGACGCCACGGGCGCGAGTATCAGATTGTGCGTGCCAGGCATCACTATCGGACCGCCAACACTCATGGAATAGGCGGTGGAACCCGTTGGCGTGGCCACTATCAGACCGTCGGCTTGGTAGGTGGTGAGATATTCGCCGTTTACCGTAGCATGAATGGCTATCATCGATGACAAATCCTGCTTCAGCACAGCGACTTCGTTAAGTGCGAATGGCGTAGTACAGGTTTGTTCACCATAGGTCTTCGCAGAAATCATGCACCTCTCGCGCACACTGTAATCGCCCGCCAGCACTTCGGTCAGCACTTTTTCAATTTCGGTATCAGCCACATCGGCCAAAAAACCGAGTCGGCCATTGTTGATGCCCAAAATCGGAATGTCGCGATTGCCAACAGCAGCCGCAGTGTTCAGAAAAGTGCCATCACCACCGATGCTTATGGCCATGTCGGCACGCAAATTTTCGGAATTGACGGTGGCAAAGGAGTCAAATTGAGCATCGTTTTGTGCCATTTTGGCATGCAACTGCTCTTCGATAAGCACCTCGGCACCGCTATTTTCGAGAAAATTGATGGTTTTTTTCAACAATTTGTCGTTTTCTGCACGATAATTTGTGCTAAATATGGCAATTCTCATTTTTTTTGTGTAATTTTGCTCTCGAATTTGGTCTGCTTTTTGCAATGCAAAGATAGACAAAATTTTCGAAGCGGAAAACTAGCCTTTTCTCGCTACTTGCAACCAATCAAGAATGACAATTTTAAGCGTAAATATCAACAAAATCGCCACCCTGCGCAATGCGCGTGGAGGCAACAATCCGAATGTCTGTCAGGCAGCGCGCGACTGCGAGCGTTTTGGTGCACAGGGCATCACGGTGCACCCGCGTCCCGACGAGCGCCACATTCGCCGCCAAGATGTGTTCGACCTGCGACCGATCGTAGCCACCGAATTCAACATCGAAGGCAACCCAACGCCGCAATTTGTGGAACTAGTGAGTGCCGTACGCCCGCAGCAAGTTACTTTGGTACCCGATGCGCCCAACGCCATCACCTCGAATGCAGGCTGGGATTGCCACGAAAATCTCGATTTTTTGCGTGGCGTGACGCAACATTTTCACGAACTTGGCGTGCGCGTCTCCATTTTTGTTGGCACCGATCTGAAAAACATAGAGATGGCAGCCAAGACGGGCGCCGACCGCATCGAACTCTACACCGAGCCGTATGCATCGCTATTCCCGACGAATCACGAGATGGCAGTTGAGCCTTTTGTAGCAGCCGCAGAGCGCGCGCGTCGCTGTGGTTTGGGCGTGAATGCGGGGCATGATTTGAGTTTGATAAATTTACGCTATCTTTGCACCCGAATTCCGTTCCTCGCCGAGGTGTCGATTGGGCATGCGCTCATTTGCGATGCGCTCTATCTTGGTTTGGAAGAGACCATAAAACGCTATCGCGAAGCCATCAACATCGATTTGGCTCAAAAATCGTTCGAACTTTGATAATCAAAAAAAATCTGAAACAATAATGAACCTGACAATTTTGTTGCAAGCAGTTGGCGCAGTTAGCGACTCTGCAAACGCTGTGGCACCTGCCGTGTTGCCCCAAATGGCCGCTGTGGCCGAACAACCCGAAGTAACCGAAGTTACCATCAGCCTTTGGGACATGTGCCTGAAAGGTGGTTGGATAATGATTCCGTTGGCACTGCTTTTTGTGCTGGCCATCTACATTTTCATCGAACGACTAGTAGTGCTGCACAAGGCTGGACACGAAAATTCGATGTTTATGAACCGCATCAAGGACTATGTGTACGACGGCAAACTGGAGTCGGCACTGAACCTTTGCAAAGATACCGATTCGCCTTCGGCTCGCATGATTGAGAAGGGCATCACGCGTCTGGGGCGCCCCATGAGCGATGTGCAAGTGGCAGTAGAAAATGTAGGCAACATGGAGATTGCCAAACTCGAAAAACACCTTGGTTTGCTGGCTACCGTGGCTGGTGGCGCGCCAATGCTAGGATTCCTTGGCACCGTGCTTGGCATGGTCGAGGCATTCTTCGAGATGGAGCAAGCGGGCGGCAACACCATCAACCTGAGCCAATTGGCTGGCGGCATCTACACCGCCATGGTAACCACTGTGGCTGGTCTGATAATCGGTGTTTGCGCATTTTTTGCCTACAACTATTTGGTCGGTCGCGTCGACTCGGTGATGCGCCGCCTCGAGATGCGCAGCATGGAATTTATGGACCTGCTGAACGAACCAGCAAAATAATTGATAATTGACAATTAGTGGCGATTTTTCAAAATCCACAAGAAGTTGATTTTGCGTTAAACTTATCAACTCGTCAACACACCAACTTATCAACCAATTAGGAATCATGGCATTGAAGAAACGAAATAAAGTTGAAGCATCGTTCAGCATGTCGTCGATGACGGATATCATCTTTCTGCTGTTGCTTTTCTTCATGATAGCCTCCACCATGTCGGCCCCCAACGACATGAAGGTGAAACTGCCGCAGAGCAAGGCGCAAACCGCCACCAAAGCGCATTTGGTGAAGGTGGGTATTGCAGCCGATGGCACTTACAGCATAGCCGATGGCGGCGAGGCACCGCGCACAGTCGATTTTGCACAGATTGAGCCGATTTTGCAGACTGCCGCCGCGCAGGACACCACGCTCTATGTGGCGCTGCATGCCGACGAAACCGTGCCTTATGGCGAAATTGTGAAAGTGCTCGACATAGCCAACGAAAATCATTTGAAAATGGTAATTGCAACCAAAGCCATCGAGAAATGAAGATAAAAGATTCGGACATATACGCCTCCGTTGGCACCGTTGTGGTGTGTGCGCTTGTGCTGCTGATACTGCTCTACTGCGGCATGACGGCATCGCACGACCAAGCGGCCGATGGCATCGAGGTAAGTTTTGGTTACGAAGACGATGGTTTTGGAATGACGGAAGATCTATCCGCCGAAGCCACTGAAACAGAACCAGTTGCCGCCGCCGAGCCTGCCAAACCAACGCCAGCGCCCAATGTTGCAAGCGAGCCGCTGATAACGCAAGACGACGAATCGGTGGCAATAGCGCAAGAGAAAAAACGCCGCGAAAAAGAAGAGCAAGAACGGCTGTTGGCCGAACAGCGCGAACGCGAGCGTCTGGCCGAGGAGGCGCGCATTGCAGCCGAAAAAGCCGAGCGCAAAGCCAAACGTCAAGCTGAGGAGGCTGCCAAAGCCGAAAAGGCAAAAAATATCGCATCGGTGTTCGGAAAGAATGCTGGTTCGGGCAGCGGCACCACCACAGGCGATGCCATGGCTGGAAATCCCGTTGGATCGGGCGTTTCGGGCGGACACGCTTGGTCGTTGGCGGGCTGCTCGCTGAAAGGGACCATTCCACAACCAGCCTACACCAACAACGAGGAGGGGCGCATTGTGGTGAATATCCGCGTCGACAGGAACGGCAACGTTACCGATGCGCATGTCAATCCAAATCTGTCGAACATCACCGACCAGACGCTGCGCAATGCCTCGGTAAATTCTGCGAAAAAGACCAAATGGACCACTAGCGGCGAAGTGAGCAACGGACAGATTACGTACAATTTCCGTATAAAGTAATTGACAATTGATAATTACCGCCACAACTAACCGCAGACTGTGGAAGAACGCGAAACTTTACAAACTTTATAGACTTTATAAACTTTTTACTCCATGAACTACATCTTTCTTTCCACGGGTTTTGAAGAGATTGAGGCGCTAGCCACGGTCGATATAATGCGCAGGGCGCAGTTGCAAGTCTGCACCGTTTCGATGGAGCATGCGCGGCAGGTTGTTGGCTCGCACCACATTGCCGTGGAGGCCGATGCGCTGTTCGAGGAGGTAGATTTTGCCGATGCCGAAATGCTGATTTTGCCCGGCGGCTCTATCAGATTGATGGAATTCCCCGAGTTGGGCGAACTGCTGAAGCGCCACCACGCTGCAAAACGCCATCTGGCAGCCATTTGCGCTGCTCCGAGCGTGCTTGGCGTGCTGGGAATTTTGGACGGTGAAAAAGCCACCTGCTACCCCGGTTTCGAGAAATATCTTGGCGAAAGTTACGTGGGCGGACGCGTGGTCGTTTCACACCATATTATAACTGCAAATGGTCCTGGCACGGCAGTCGATTTTGCGCTGCAAATTGTGGAGACGCTGCGTGGCAAAGAGGCAGCCGATGCGGTGCGCAAAGCAATGCTGATCGCTTGATTTTCAATCGACAAGCCTAGTTTTCGCACGATAGCAGAAATCTTACAAGCAGACAAAGTTAAAAAGTACTAAATCGGTAGGGATTTGGTGCTTTTTTTTGTCTTATATGGTGTAGAATAGTCTGCAATTTTGTAAATTTGCAGGCGGTATTATGAAAAACACACGACCATGAAACACACCCTTACGTTGGTGGCGTTTCTTCTGTTGATGCCACTATTCATGGGCATTTCGGAAGCGAATGCTAACGGCTATGTTGTGCAAGATATGTACAACCAAGGGGGATCGTATGGCTATTCGTCCTCACCCTATCAGTCGAGTTATTCGCCATTTTCTTCCTCGGGCGCATCGACTCAGAGAAATCTCCAAAAATCGTATCAAAACAACAGTTCGTTGACTCGTTCTACCTCGTCGCAGGGCGGAGTTTATGTGCCGTTTAGTGGCTCTACATCGCCATTTAGCAGCGCTGCGTATGCACCTAGCGATGATGATGACGACGACTACGGAACGGGCGGCACAGGCGGTTTCGACAATGTGGACCAGCCTGGCGACAGATTTAAGCAGCCGCTCGATGCGCCGCTTGTGTTGTTGCTGTTTGCTGCGGCATACGCTTTGGCAAAATTCTTTTTTAGATTGAAAACCGAAAAAAATAGAAAGTCATGAAACTTTTCGTTGAAAATATAAAACGCCTTGCATTGCTATTTGTAGCAACGCTCTGCTGCTGCGGAGTGTGGGCTGGTGCAGGTTTCTGGGATAGCAATGCCGTTAAGTCACTAATTGTCAAAGTAAATGGTTCTGCAAATGATAAACAAACATGGAACAAATCCGGAGAATCTGCAGTTAACCTAGGAACAATTACATCTATCTCCATTACATCATATGAAGTAAATGTATGGAAAGACGGAGGTAACATTTGCTCGAGCAAGATGCAGTATCGTGTCTACAAAGTTGGCGAGACAGCAGGTTCGTGGCAAACGGTTAGTGGTAATTATAAAAGCGCGAGCGATAAAAATCAAGTTTGGGGAGGAAATGTTAACAAAGACGTAACACCCACAGAATCAGGTAGCTATAAATTGGAATTTCAGTTCATTTCGACAGGTAGCCAAAGTTCTTCTAGTGCTTGCGGAGAAACATTTACCCTCAACAATGGCGGAAATAATTACGTATTTACATTTGAAATTCCCGGCGTAACCTACAATGTCACCGTCACCAACGGCACGGCATCGTCTACTTCCGTAGCGGAAGATGGCAGCGTTACACTCACTGCCAACACGCCAACCGACTGCAATGTATTTGCCAATTGGTCGATCACGGGCGCAACAGTTTCGGACCTGACGCAAAACCCGCTGACTATCAGCAACATAACGAGCGACATTACCGCCACAGCAAATTACGAAAGCATTTCGCTGCCAACATCGGTTTCGATGACACTTTCGGCGAACACCATCACGCAGGGGAAAACGATAAACATTACAGCAAGTAGCACGCCCGAAGTTTCGGGAGTTTCGTACACTTATCAGTACAAAAAATCGGACGCCAGCAGTTGGACCAATGGTTCAAGTAGCCTCACGCTAAACGATGTTGGCACTTACACAGTGCGTGTGGTGGCAAAAGTTTCGGGCTGCACGACCGAAATTGCCTCCGAAGAACAGACCGTGACCGTGGAAGCAGGTGCATCTACACGCATTCATGTAAAATTCCCAAGTAATTGGTTTAATAGTTATTCAAATCCTTGCATTTATTCGTGGGGTTTGAGTACCACAGATACAAGTTTGAGTTACGAATCTGACGCTAGCGATGGTAAATGGTATAGTGGTGCAATTCCATATGGTGCAACAGGTTTTTTGATTCGAACATGTGGAAATTGGAATTGGCAAACAAATAATATTACCCTTCCAAGTTCAGAGACATGTTATAGCGTTTCTGCTAACTCTAAACAAAACGCGACCATTATCGATTGTCCAGAGCCAACAGTTAACTACACAGTTACCGTCACCAACGGCACGGCATCGGCTACTTCCGTAGCGAAAGGTGGCAGCGTTACGCTCACTGCCAACACGCCAACCGACTGCAATGTGTTTGCCAACTGGACGATCACGGGCGCAACAGTTTCGGACCTGACGCAAAACCCGCTGACTATCAGCAACATAACGAGCGACATTACCGCCACAGCAAATTACGAAAGCATTTCGCTGCCAACATCGGTTTCGATGACACTTTCGGCGAACACCATCACGCAGGGGAAAACGATAAACATTACAGCAAGTAGCACGCCCGAAGTTTCGGGAGTTTCGTACACTTATCAGTACAAAAAATCGGACGCCAGCAGTTGGACCAATGGTTCAAACAGCATCACGCTAAACGATGTTGGCACTTACACGGTGCGTGTGGTAGCAAAAGTTTCGGGCTGCACGACCGAAATTGCTTCCGAAGAACAGACCGTGACCGTGGAAGCAGGCGTTCCCACGCGCATTCATGTGAAATTCCCGAGTGATTGGTTTACCCAACACAGTGGGAAAAGCCCATCTATTTGGGAATGGGAAGAAAACAAAGAGGGTACGATTGGTACGATGACATACGAATTTGATGATGCTGATGGCGGGAAATGGTATGTCTACGACATTCCATTCGGAATGGACTATTTTATGCTTCGCACAAGCGACAATTGGGATTGGCAAACAAACAGAGCTAATGTTCCAAGTGAAGAGACTTGCTACAGCGTTGTAAAAGATAATAATAAAAATGCTACACAAATCAATTGCCCAGAGCCGCCAACCTACTACACAGTTTCGGTAACCAACGGCACAGCATCGGCTGAAAGCGTGGCAAAAGGTGGCAGCGTTACGCTCACTGCCAACACGCCAACCGACTGCAATGTATTTGCCAATTGGACGATCACGGGCGCAACGGTTTCGGACTTGACGCAAAATCCGCTGACTATCAGCGATGTACAAGGCGACATCACCGCCACGGCAAATTATGCCGCGCTCGAAATTCCGACCATAACCATTTCGTTGGCATCGCCCACGGTTTATCAGAACAAATCGGTAACCATCACTGCCACGGCATCGACGGAGGTGTCGGGCATTTCGTACAAATATCAGTACAAAAAATCGGACGCCAGCAGTTGGACCGACGCCTCGAGTGCCACGCTCACATTGAGCGAAGTTGGCACTTACACGGTGCGCGCCATAGCCAGTTTCGAAGGCTGCGACCAAACCGCCACATCGAACGAGGCTACGCTCACAGTCGAGGAGAAACCAGGCGTTGTAATTCATGCAAATTTCCCCGCTGATTGGTTCACAACCTATTCTGGTCAAACTCCAGGCATTCATCATTGGGGAGGTTCTGCTGGTGGCACATTTGCCATGACATACGAGGCTACCGATAGCGATGGCTCGCAGTGGTACTCTTTTTGTGTGCCAGGCGATGTTTCAGCCTTTAAATTTTGTCTAAGTAGCGGCTTTAATTGGGAATCGGGCTGTGATGTAGCACTTCCTAGCGAAGAGACTTGTTACCAGTTATACACTGAAAAGTCTATAGCCTCCACTGTACGCGACTGCCCCACTTTCAACCCAAGCATGACGCTCTCGTCGAGCGAAGGCACGTCGCTCGTAGCGGGAGCAAGCACTACCATCACAGTTGGCAGCAGCAATTTCTCGGGCAGCGTGTCGTACACCATCAGCATCGATGGCACACAGGTAGCAAGCAAAAACACCTACACTTGGACACCAACCGCTGTTGGCACCTACACCATTTCGGCAACGGCAACCGATGGCACTGAAACACTCACCAAAGAATTGCAAATATCTGTAGTTCAGACGGTTACAGTTATGTTCCGCCTCCCAAAAAGTACAGAAACTTTTGGCAATATCAACAATTGGACCCAGCAAACGCCTGAAATATACATGGCAACGACCTACACCACAGGCGAATACTATCTCAGTCAGTTTACAAAAATCGGCATGAACTTTTATGTAACCGACGATAACGATTACAAATGGTACACCGCCAATGTAAAAGAAGGCGCGCAAATCTTCTTCTTCGATGGAAATTCAGGGAAAACTTATCAAGATTACCCATACTACAGTTCATCAACGGCAATTGTGACAGCAGCAAACGAATGCTACACCATCGAAAGTCAAGGACGCAGCGATCCTGATCGTTTTACACTGACCACGGGCAACTGTCCAACACTGTCGGGACGTTTCCGCCTGCGCAGCGAAACAACCGATGATCGCACATTCTACTCGAACGTTGGCACGCTCAACGACACGCTTTCGGTGTATGTAGCTGGTCGTCTTTATCTCGAAAAATATGACAATGCCACCGATGCTTGGGCCGATTCGACCGAATTGGCACTCACAGCCGACCTCGATTCGATGCTGATAATCAGCACCTACGCCGACAATCAATTCACCTTGGCTCCGTATGTTGGCGACATCTACGTGCGTACCGATGGTGCCAATGGCGGCTGGGTGAACTACATCAACGACGACAACCGCATGACCAACTGGGCGCCAAACCGTTCGTTGGCGAGTGAATATTACGACTATTATTGGGTGAAATGGTTGGTGCAGAATGTGAACCTGAAAGCCGCTGTAGCAAACCGTTTCAACCAAAGCATTGCAAACGAATTGGGCGATTTGGTACTGAAAAAAGCTGGCGCAAATACGCGTTTGGCGTACGATGCGCCATCGAACCGCTTCTATCGCAACTTGATTGGCGGCGCGGAAACGAACAAATTCCTTGAGATAACCGAGATGAAAAGCAACGACCAACACTTGCTGTTTATGGATTCGCTCAAGGCCGATCCTGTGGCTTACAGTGGCAACAATGGCCGTCTGCTCACCGACGTATCGAACTGGAACTACTACATCGACACCTATTGCTACCCTGGCGCGGCCGTTCACATGGAAGGCACGCAGGACGACGCTGGCACGCAGGTTTTGGTCGATAGTCTGGTAGTGCTGAAAGGCGAAACGTTCCCAACAAAGCCTTATCGCGTGCGACTGATCTACCTGTTTGCGCAAAACCGCATTGTTCACGCATGGCTGCCCGATGGCGAACTGAGCGACAGCTACGAAATTGGTTCCGGCGTGCTGTTTGTGCGCGAGGACGATTCGCTGATAAATTCGCTCAGCATGGCGCAGTTGGAGCAGGCAAAAGTGGTGGCAGAGCGCATCTATCTCTGCTTGGAGATTAACAAATCGAATTGGCTACAAAAGAAAGCCGTAAGCCAGCAGGCCTATTTCTTCTCGCTGCCCTACACTTGCAAGATTGAGGACATCTACGGCAGTTTCGACAAGACGCACTACGGCAGCAAGTGGATTATTCAACGCTACCGTGGCGATAAGCGCGCACAATATGGTCTTACAGGCGATGCCAACTATTGGGCAACCATGAAACCGACGGCTACGCTCGAAGCCAATCGTGGCTATGTGCTGCTCACCAATTTCCAAGAGAGCGATTTCAAAGATGCAAAAGGTGTTTCGCGTCTGCGCTTCTATTTCCCGTCGGTTGGCACCGATTTCATCTTCAAATTTGAAGATTCCGCCACATCTGAACTCGAATCGTACCCTTGCACCATCAACATTCCCGACTCGCTGATTGAATATGGCAATGGCGACCGTCGCGCGCTCGACAACGACTGGCATGTGTTTGGCATTCCTGGCTTTGTGCCAATGACCATCGACAATGTGAATCTTGGCGGAAATGCTGCGCCGAACTACGTCTACAAGTACACCATGCGCTCCACTGCCGATGCCGATCCATCGAGCCAATACACGCTCTACAGCACGGCAGGCGGTTTCGCGATGAAGCCATTCTACTCCTATTTTGTGCAGTTTGCAGGCACTGTCAACTGGTCGGCCTACACTAGCGTGTCGCCGCACAATTCGGCTGCTAGCGCGCCCGCCTTGGCACCAAGCGAAAATGTTACGGAGCAATATCTGCTTACGCTCACCAACACCGCCAATGCCGAAGATCACATGTATATCACGCTCTCCGACGATGGCTCCGACGATATTGTGAGCAACCGCGATATGCTGAAAATGCTCTCGACGGGTCGCAATTTCCCGCAGATTTATGCGCTGAATAATCGTGAAAAATTTGGTGCAATAGACCTTGCGCGCGAGTCGCAGACCATTCCGCTGGGCATCTATTTCGGCACCGATGGCAACTACACCATCGCACTCTCGACGCTCGACGACTACGACATTTCGTCGGTAATGCTCTACGACAAAACGCTGAACCAATATTGCGACCTGCTGCAAGGCGATTACACATTCACCGCCACCACTGGCAGCGACGAAGCGCGTTTCGAAGTCAGCATCAATCGCAAATCGGGCATCAGCACCGAAACGTCAACCATCGGCGAAAACAGCGGTGCGTGCGTGTTTGCCTATGCTGGTCAACTTGTGGCAGCCAACCTTGCCGATGGCGACCAAGTGCGACTTTATGATGCCATTGGTCGTCTGCTCACAACCGAGCGTGCTGCAGGCGGACAGGTTCGTTTCTCGTCGCTCAATGCGGGCGTCTATCTGCTCACAATCGAAACCAAGGACGGAATTTCGACACAGAAAATTGTGGTTGAATAAGTAAAACCGGTATCGTACTTCGGGTCGTCCACCGAAATCAAAAAATAAAGAAATCCCCTGTATTCTAGCAGAACACAGGGGATTTTCTTGTACGCCCATACGGAATCGAACCGTAACCAAGGGAACCGGAATCCCTCATTCTATCCATTAAACTATGGGCGCAAGTGTGCCGACGCCCTCATCTTTTCAGAAGAAAACATCGGCACAAATTTTCACCAGATTAGATATCGCGACGATTGTCTGGATCGCGGAAATCGGTTGGGGTGTGATGCTCACGGCGCGGACGACGGTCACCACGATCACCACGGTCACCACGCGGACGGCGTTCACGAGGCTCTGGCTCGACGTAATCGGCAGGTTTCTCTTTCAGAACGCGAGCCGAAAGACGGAATTTACCAGTCTTTTCGTCGATATCGAGCAGTTTCACGCGAATGGTGTCGCCCTCTTTCAAGCCCGATTCTTCCATGGTCTCGAAGTGTTTCCAATCGATCTCGGAGATGTGGAGCAGACCCTCTTTGCCAGGCATGAACTCGACAAATGCGCCATAAGGCATAATCGATTTCACTTTAGCGTCGTACTCTTCGCCAACCTCAGGCAGTGCCACGATGGCTTTGATCTTCTCCATGGCGCTATCGATGGCAGCGCGGTTCGATGCTGCAATCTCAACAATACCTTGGTTGTCGTCTTCGTCGATAGAAACGGTAGCACCCGATTCAGCCTGAATGCCTTGAATGATTTTTCCGCCAGGGCCAATCACAGCACCAATCAACTCCTTCGGAATGGTCATGGTGACGATGCGTGGAGCGTGTGGTTTCAGATCGGCACGAGGTTCTGGCATCACTTCGAGCATTTTGCCCAGAATGTGTGCGCGACCCTCTTTGGCCTGCATCAAAGCTTTTTCGAGAATCTCGTAGCTCAAGCCATCGACCTTAATATCCATCTGAGTAGCGGTGATGCCATCTTTGGTGCCGGTAACTTTGAAGTCCATGTCGCCAAGGTGATCCTCGTCGCCAAGAATATCGCTCAGAACGGCGTAGTTTGTACCTTTATTTTCGGAAATCAATCCCATGGCAATGCCCGAAACAGGTTTCTTAATCTGCACGCCAGCGTCCATCAGTGCAAGGCAGCCAGCGCAAACGGTGGCCATCGACGACGAACCGTTCGACTCCAAGATGTCGGAAACCACGCGAACGCAGTAGGGATAATTTTCAGGAATCATATTTTTCAGAGCGCGGCAAGCGAGGTTACCGTGTCCAATCTCGCGACGACCAACGCCACGTTGTGCTTTGGCTTCGCCCGTAGCGAATGGCGGGAAGTTGTAGTGCAGCAGGAAACGATCGTTACCTTGAACCAGCGCTTCGTCAATCATCTTTTCATCGCGTTTGGTGCCGAGCGTTACAGTCGAGAGCGATTGTGTTTCACCGCGGGTGAAGATGGCCGAGCCGTGAGGTCCAGGCAGATAGCCAACTTCGCACCAGATTGGGCGGATTTCGTTGGTTTTACGACCATCGAGACGTTTGCCCTCGTCGAGAACGGCGCGGCGCATAGCCTCTTTTTCAACATCGTGATAGTAGCGATCGATCATGCCCTCTTTTTCTGCCAATTCTTCTTCGGTGAATTGTGCTTTGAAATCGGCGCAAATGGCTGCAAAAGCCTCTTCGCGGTGATGTTTGTCGGTGTCGGCCGAGGTGGCTTGCGCATAGGCGCGATCGTAGCAGAAGTCGTGCACTTGTTGGCGCAGTTCTTCGTCGTTCACCTCGTGGCAATATTCACGTTTCACAGTTTTACCAGCGGCTTCCATCAGTTCTATTTGTGCTTGGCACTGTGGCTTGATGGCTTCGTGAGCGGCTTTGATGGCCTCGAGCATCTCCTGCTCGGTAACCTCTTTCATCTCGCCTTCGACCATCATAATGTTGTCGAGCGTGGCAGCCACCATCAGTTCGATGTCGGCATGCTCGAGTTGTGCAAATGTTGGGTTGATCACCATTTTGCCGTCGATGCGGGCAACGCGCACTTCGGAGATTGGACCTTCGAACGGAATGTCCGACACAGCCAGTGCAGCCGATGCGGCCAATCCAGCCAGCGAATCAGGCGTCTCGATGCCATCGGCAGAATAGAGCGTTACGTTCACAAAAGTCTCAGCGTGGTAGTTGCTTGGGAAGAGTGGGCGCAGGGCGCGATCGACCAAGCGAGCGATCAGGATTTCGTAGTCGTCGGCACGACCTTCGCGGCGCGTGAAGCCACCGGGGAAACGGCCAGCCGAAGCAAATTTCTCTTTGTACTCAACAGTCAGCGGCATGAAGTCGGTGCCTGGAACGGCCTCCTTGGCGGAGCATACTGTGGCCAAAAGCATGGTTTTGCCGCAGGTTACCATTACGGCACCGTCGGCCTGTTTGGCCAACTTTCCTGTCTCGAGCGTAATGGTGCGTCCATCACTCAGTGTGATGGTTTTTGTAATTACATTCATAAAAGGATTACTATTAAAATTTTGTTTCTTGAAAATTCGCGCAAAGGTACGATTTTTTTTTGGAATAGACACTTTTTTGACTATGACCTTTGACTATGACAATGACTTTTGGGTAACCGAAACCAACTGCGATATTTGAACGCGGACGCACGCGGTGCGTCCCTACAGTTCAGCAAAAACACAATCGCCTAATAATCAGCGCATTAACTGCAACCCACTGCATTTTTTTGCAAAAATTCTTGCATTTATCGAAAAGAAATGCCTACATTTGTAGATTGATTGTGTGCGTGCGCCGACGGCTCATTTTTGGGTTGTGGCAGTGTGCTAACTTTTTGTGGTGCAAACTGTTGACTCATTTTTTGTGCCAACGTTGGCGCGCATACGAAAACGAATTTTTTAGAAAAATATGGAAGAATCGCATCTTAAGGTCGCCGTAATGGGCGGCGGCAGTTGGGCCACAGGCATTGCCAAAATTGTTCTCGATACCTACCCCGAAATTATTTGGTATATGCGTCGTCAGGACCAGATTGACGAATTTATGCGCACCAGCCGCAACCCATCGTACCTGTCGAGCGTGAAATTCGACATCAACCGCATTCATTTCACATCGAAAATAAATCAGGCGGTGAAAAATGCCGATGTGCTGATTTTCGCCACGCCATCGCCTTTCTTGAAACAACATCTGAAAAAACTGCGCCTGCGCCTCGATAGCAAAGTGGTGGTTTCGGCCATCAAAGGCATTGTGCCAGACGAAAACATGGTCGTTTCGGAGTATTTTCACCAATTCTATGGCATTCCCTACGAACAGATAGCCGTGCTTAGCGGTCCGTGCCACGCCGAAGAGGTGGCGTTGGAGCGTACATCGTACCTGACCATTGCTTGCGCCGACCGCGACCGCGCGCGCCAACTCTCGCCCATCTTCACAAACCGCTATGTGCAGACCTACACGAGCGACGACACTTGCGGCATAGAGTACGCCTCGGTGATGAAAAACATCTACGCCATAGCCGTGGGCATTTGCCATGGTTTGAAATATGGCGACAATTTTCAGGCGGTTTTGGTGTCGAATGCCATTCAAGAGATGAGCCGTTTTTGCAACGCTGCGCACCCTGGGCATCGCAATCTGCAAGAATCGGTCTATCTGGGCGATTTGCTGGTTACGGCCTATTCAAAATTCAGTCGCAACCGCACCTTCGGAAATATGATTGGCAAAGGCTACAGCGTGAAGACCGCGCAGGTGGAGATGGAGATGATAGCCGAGGGTTACTACGGCACCAAGTGCATTCACGAATTGAACGAGAAATATCAGGTGAACATGCCCATTCTCGATGCTGTGTATGCCATTCTGTACCAGCGCCGCCAGCCCTCGTGCGTAATGCGCGAACTGACGAAAAAATTGCAGTAATAATTATCTAATTACTTAATTTCCAATTATTTAATTATTTTTAATTAGGGAGGAGCTGTTATGAAGTCAAAACTAATTTTTGCAGCCGCTGCATTGGCGATGTGCTTGGTAGCGTGCGAGAAAAAGCAAGACAAACCGCAGGTGTCAAACATCGAAGTTTCAGAAATGAAAGTTATGGTGGTAACAGACAGTCTGCCAGAAAGCATTGAGTTTGTGCTGCAATCGGGCATGTTGCATGTGTTACATAACAATGTTTATGCGAATTGTGGTGCGCCACAGTATTTGCAAGTGTCTTGTACGATTGAGAATGATTCTCTCATTATAGTGGAAGATTCTGGTATCTGGGCTAATTGTAATGGCATTTTCGATTGGTCCTATTGCATTTCGCCGATTAAAGCAGGCAATTGGGATGTAAGATTGAAAAATGATTTGAAAAATGACACCACTTTTACGGTAACTATCAGCGAAACTAAATGGAAGGTTGCATTATGAAATCAAAAATAATTTATATATTTACGTTGTTGTTTTTTGCTATTTCGGCAAGTGCTGAAATTACACAGGAGCAAGCGTTGTCGATAATTTACACCAATATTGACACTGTTGGTGTAGAC
>CAVHRT010000017.1:0-26146 GCA_963638355.1 Flexilinea sp.
GTATTCATCAACAGCCATAGCCTAATTAACTAATTGAAAATTAAATAATTAGCTAATTGAACTCGTCTTTACTCTTTATTATTCTTTACTCACTTAAATTTTTGCGCAGCGATTTGCAAGATACGCGTCGAACAGCACGATGGCAGTCATGGCTTCGACCACGGGAACGGCGCGCGGAACTACGCATGCATCGTGTCGGCCGCTGGCTGCGAGCGTTACTTCGTTCCGCTGTGCATCGACGGTTTTCTGCTCCATTGCGATGGTGGGCGTGGGTTTGAATGCCACACGAAAATAGATGTCCTCGCCATTTGAGATTCCGCCTTGAATGCCGCCCGAGTGGTTTGTGGCGGTGGCGATTTTGCCATTTTTTACCACAAAAGCGTCGTTCGTTTCGCTGCCGTGCGTGGCGGCTGCCGCAAATCCATCGCCATAGTCGAACCCTTTGGCGGCGTTTATTGAGAGCATGGCGCTGGCTAGGTTGGCTTGTAATTTTCCATAGACTGGTTCGCCCAATCCTGCGGGAACGCCCTTGGCAACGCACGCTACAATGCCGCCCACCGAATTGCCTGCGGCTTGACAACGTTTGATTTCGTCAATCATTTTTTTTGCGGTTTCGTCGTCGGGACAGCGCACTGCATTTTCATCAATTTTCGACAGATCGAGCTCGGCGTATTTTTTCGGTGTTGAAATGGCACCAATCTGCGTGGTGTAGGCTTTTATGCTGATGCCGATTTGTTGCAACGCAAGTTTCGCCACGGCACCAACAACCACGCGCACCGCAGTCTCGCGAGCCGACGCGCGTCCGCCGCCGTTTGCATCGCGAAGGCCATATTTCGCCTCGTAGGTATAGTCGGCGTGGCTCGGGCGTAACAGATCGTGCAGCGCGTTGTAATCGGCTGGGCGTTGATCGCGGTTAGCAATAATGAACGCTATGGGCGCACCTGTGGTTGTGCCGTCTGTCAGTCCCGAAAGCCATTCTACCTTGTCGGGTTCGTGGCGCTGCGTGGTGATGGACGATTGCCCTGGACGGCGGCGATTCAGCTCTTTCTGTATAAAATCGAAATCAATTTTCAATCCTGCAGGACAGCCGTCGATTACGCCACCAATGGCCGCGCCGTGCGATTCGCCAAACGATGTGAAACGAAATATGTTGCCGAAAGAATTCATCATTTTTATGCACTAGACTGGATAGCGCGAACTTTATAAACTTTATAGACTTTATAAACTTTACAAACTTTTCACTCATTCGCATCCATTGCAGCCACTGCAGCCGCCCTCGTTGCCTTCGCCGCAGCCACCGCAACTGCCACAGCCGCAACCGCATCCGTGCGACATGGCGCGCAGGTCAGACTCGGTTGGCTCGTGAACATCGAGAACAGTGCCTTTGAAATAGAGATCTTCGCCCGAGAGTGGGTGATTCAGGTCCACTTTCACGGCATCGGGGCGCACTTCCACCACTTCGGCATTGATGCGGTGACCTTCGCTGTCCATCAGCGGCACAATGGCTCCGGGATAGACACCTTTTTCGTCGATTTTGCCATCGATTTCGAAGATGTTGCGCGGCAAATCGAGCACGCTAGCATCGTCGTATTCGCCGTAGGCATCGGCACAAGGAATCATAAAATCGAAGGTGTCGCCTTGATCCAAACCTTCCAGATTGTCCTCAAATTTTTGCAGCATCATGCCCATTCCGAAGAAGAATTTCAGCGGTTCGCCCACTTCGGTCTCTTCCATCAGTTCCATGCTGCCGTCGTCGTTCTTCACATACAGTTTGTAGTCGACCGACACAAGTAAGTTGTTCGAGATTTTCATATTGTCAAAATTGTTTAATTATCTAATTTCCAATTGTTTAATTAGTTGCATTGCCCACGGTTTTCCCGAATTCTTAATTCTAAATTAAATTAGAACCAAGTGGCATTGCGGCTGTTGTCGCTGCGTTTTTCGTATTTCAGATCTTGCAGCATCGAGGCATTCACGCCAATGGTTACGAGGTACGATTTGTAGAGTCCGAATGGCGAAACGCTGGCCGAAAGTCGCCAACAGTGCAGATCGCGCACTATTGAGAAAGTCATTTGCGTCACTTTCAGCTCTTTCAGGTCGAACGAGCCGCTGTAGTTTATTTTCCATTTTGGCGTTGGGTTCACATGTCCCGAGAAGCTGAGATTGTGCGTCCATTCGCGCTTGTAGACCATTTTTTCGTAGTCGAATTTGCTGCCAGTGCGCCACGCCACCGAGTAGTTGATGGTGAAACTCCACGAAAATTCGGGTTTCGTGTAGCCCTCGCTGTCGGCTGTAACATTTTCCGACTTGTCTTTTTGCGCCTCTTTGTCGATATTCGATGGCTCGTCCATGTTGAAATCTACGTCGTTGGCCATTGGGTCGTTCTCTTCGTTGGAGTCGCTCTTTTTGTCCTTCTTTTTGAAGGTGTTGTTGTCGATGGTGTATTGGAACGAGGTGCTTGTGCCAAGGAATCGCGGGAAATTGCGTAATTCGTTGATTTTTATTGGGTTACCATAGTCGTTCAGACCATATTTATAAGGGTCCCACGAGCCAGAAAGGTTCAGCGAGAATGATTTTGTGAGTTTCAAACGCAGGCTGGTGTTGAAGTTTTGCAGTCGCAGCGAGTCGGCAGCAAAGTTGTAGCCGCCCGAAATGGTGAAGTTGTCGATAAGACTCACCTTTTTATATTGTGTGGTGCCTTCTTCCTCGGTCTTTTTGCGGTCTATCACCTTCATCTCCACGTTGTTCTGCAGCGACCAGTTGAGCGACCCTTGCATGCCGCGCGATGGCACGCCGTACATGCCGTTGGAGTAGGGCGAATAGGTTACCATCTCGTGGCGCACTTTGTCGGCATTGTCTTTGTCCACTATCACTTTGTCGTAAGTGTCGTAGAATTTCCACATCTTGTCCTCCCAATCGGGGTGATAGTTGAACGAAACCGTTGGTGTCAACACGTGGCGAATGCGGTCAACTTTGTCGCCAAAAAGTTTGCGAATGGGTGTGTAGTAACCGTACAATTTTGTCTGCAGTGTGATGCCCGCCGTGAAATCGTATACGTTGTAAAATCCCGAAACGGTGTCGAGTACCTCTTGCTGCGCCTGCTTGTCCCACGAGCGGTTCACTTTGTTGAAATACATGCGGTCTTGGAAAGTGAAACTGGGTGTTACAGTCAGATATTTGAACAGCGTGAACGAGGCTGCAATGGGCAGTTTGTGCATCACGGCGTTGCGCCAATCCTTAAATTTCTTTTGTGTGAATTCGCTCTCTTTGCAGCTGATGCTGTTGGCGAAGGTCATGTTGTAACTCAGGTAGATTTTTTCGTAGAAACGCTCTTTCCCGACGGGATTTTTGCGCTTGAACGGGTACACGCGGCTCATGTTCACCGTCAGGTTGGGCAGCGTGAGCGAAATGGTGGAATCCTGCGAACGCTGCGACACAAGGGCATTTACCGAAATGCTCCACGGACTTTCTGGGAAACGTTGCGTGTAGCTCACGCTCGAACTGGTGATGTTTTTCGATTGCTCGGCGGGATTGTAGTAGTTGTTCACATTGCTGTGGTTGTAGCCGCTGGTCGAAAAATCGACATTTGCCGAAAAAGTAGAGTATTGACTCGCTTTGGCATCTTGGCGGTGCGTCCAACTCAGTTTGAAATTGCGATATTTCTTGTAGTCGGGCATGTCTTTTTCGCCATAAACATCTTCGCGATAGGTGGCGCGGAAGTTGCCGCTGAATTTGTAGCGCAGCGCGTAGGTGCTGCCCAACTGCACACCCCAAGTGCCTTTTGTGTAGATTTCGCCCGTCAGCTCAAGGTCGATGTGGTCGCTGATGGCAAAGTAATAACCACCATTTTTCAAGAATAGTCCGCGCTCCATCTCGTCGCCATACGATGGCATGATGATGCCCGATGAATAACTCGATGTGAACGGGAAAAATCCGAACGGAACCGCCAACGGCAGTGGCACATCGGCCAGCACAAGGTAGGCTGGACCTGCTGCAATGTGGCTTCCAGGTCGCACTTTGGCTTTGGTCAGTTGCAGGTAGAAATGCGGATGGTCGTGGTCGTCGCAAGTGGTGTATTTGCCGCCCTGCATAAACATATCTTCGTTTTCGAGTCGCTTGGCTTTGTCGGCCACAATGTAGCCCTCGCCTTGCTGCGTAACGCCACCACGAATGAATCCGCGCCGCGTGCGGAAATTGTACGACATCTCTTTCGACGAATAGGGCTGGTCGCCATCTTTGAACACGGGCAATCCCACATCGTTGCCCACGCTGTCGGTGCGACCCATGGCATAGACGGTGCTGCTGTCCATGTTCATGCGGATTACCTCGGCTTCAAGTTCTATGGGGCGCTGCTGAGCATAGCGCACATTGCCGCTGCCGTACAAAAATCCCACGCCTGTGCCGTAGAAAATGATGGAGTCGTTGCATTTGTAGTGAATTGGTGCGTCGATGTCGTCATTTTTGGCGCGTTTTTGCGGCATTTTTACGCTGTCGGGAGCGATTGCCACTGCGGTTGTGTCGGCTGGTGAGGTCGTTTCAGGCGCACGCAACGAATCCGTTGGCGTCATTTCGTCTGCTAAAATGGGCGAAATGCCAACGGCCAAAAGAACTATTGCTGCTGTTAATCTCCTGAACCTCAATACTTTAAGTTTGTGGTAGCGCAACGCGCGCATAAAATGCAAAGTTACGAAATATATCGTATATTTTTGCCTAAAAATCTGCAAATTTTGCGCCAATTTTCTCCCGCTTTTCTCGAAAAAAATGTGTACCTTTGCAGATTGATTACACCCTTAATATGTAGTCGATGGTAAAATCGTTGCATAATAAAGGTTAATTGGATAGCATTTGAAAGGAAAAATGAAGCGATTTTTTTCACTGATTATATTTTGTGCGGCGGCTCTGTTGGCTGTGGCAAAGCCTTTCACCTTGGTGATCGATGCAGGTCATGGCGGGCGCGATCCTGGCGCACTTGGTGCTCGTGGGCGCGAAAAAGATATCAACCTGAATGTGGCGCTGCAACTTGGCAAACTAGTCGGCTCGAAAATGCCCGAAGTGAAGGTAGTCTACACGCGCGACGAAGATGTGTTTGTGGCGTTGCAGGATCGCTGCAACATTGCCAACCAAGCCAATGGCGACCTGTTCATCTCCATTCATGTCAATTCGTCGAAATCGAGCGCGCCCTACGGAGCTGAAACTTATACCATCGGTCTGTCGAAATCGGATGCTAACTTCGAGGTGGCGAAGCGCGAAAACTCGGTAATCTTGCTCGAGGACGGCTACAAGGAGCGTTACCAAGGTTTCGACCCCGAATCGCCCGAATCGTACATCATGTTCGAGTTTATGCAGTCAAAATTTAGCGATCAAAGCATAGAAATGGCGGCCTACGCGCAGGACGAATTCACTGCGCTGAAACGCTACAATCGCGGTGTGCGGCAGGAAAATTTTTGGGTGCTTCATCAAACCAAAATGCCGAGCGTGCTGGTTGAATTGGGCTTCATCTCAAATCGCGACGAGGAAAAATATCTGCTCTCTGACAAAGGTCAGCAAGATTTGTCGGCGGCCATCTATCGCGCTTTCGAGCATTATAAGCACGAGTTCGATCGCAAAAATACTGCCTCGATAGTGGAGCGTCCATCCGACGATGCACCCGTGAAAAAACAATCGAAAACTGACAGCAAAAAACAAACAACCAAGCCTTCGGAAAATAGCAAAAAGACTGACAATCAGACACTTAGCATGGAATATGTGCAAGGCGTGAAGGCGGTCTACAAACTGCAGATTTTCAGCACCAGCACCAAAATTAACGACCCTAACGATGCGCGTTTCAAGGGTTTGAAGTGCGACTATTACGAAGAAGATGGCGTTTTCAAATACACCTACGGCTCGAACACAAACCTCGGATTGATGCAGAAAACCAAAGCAGAAATCAGTGGAAAATTCCCGCAGGCGTTCATGGTGGCGTTTTATCAGGGCAAAAAAATTACAATGCAGGAGGCAAAAATTATAAATTCCAGAAAATAATTCCAAATTTTAGATTGCGCATGACGGAAGGGCAGAAGGGGTCATTATTTTATTTGAAAATTTGAAAATTTGAAGATTGCGCCCCAACTAACCGCACTGCCCCAACTTTATAAACTTTATAAACTTTACGAACTTTACAAACTTTCATCTATGAAAAAAATATTCACCCGCGAAGTGAAAATAGCACTCGCTTTCATCATCACCATCGTATGTATTGTGGTGGGAATCAACTACTTAAAAGGCATCAATGTGTTTGAACCTGGCAATCGCTACTACGCCAAATTCGATAGGCTCGATGGACTTGTGGTGTCGAACAATGTGATGGTGCGTGGCTATAAAGTGGGGCAGGTGAGCGAAATTACCTACGACCTGTCGCTCGAACAACCTTTCACCGTCACCGTTTTGGTCGACGAGGCCGTGAAAATGCCCGCTGGCACTCAGTTTGTACTGCGCGACGACGGTCTGCTTGGCGGCAAAATCCTCGACATCGTTTGTGGCGACGATCCCACGACCTTCTACGCCTCGGGCGACACCGTCGAAACGCGCATCGAAGGCGGATTGATGGCGTCGGTGCAAGAACTCGTGCCAAAACTCGATGGCACCATTGCGCGCGTCGATTCGGTGCTTGAATCGGTGAACGACATTGCCAAATCGCAAGAACTGAAAAACAGCCTGAAGAGCATCGAAAGCATCACGGCCGATTTGCGTGTGTCGTCGGCCAAACTGAAATATGTGATGAACAACCAAGTGCCGCAAATTGTGAGCGATGTGAATACCATCACGGGCGACCTGCGCAAAGTGTCGGGCGACCTGAAACAGATAGAGTTTGCCGAACTTTTTGCACGCATCGACCACACGGTGAACAATTTGCAAATTTTCTCCGACAAATTGAACTCCAACGAAGGCACCATCGGCAAGCTGATGAACGACAATGCACTCTACAACAACATCAACACAACTGTGAACAGCGTGAACGATTTGGTTGTCGACTTGAAAGCAAATCCGAAGCGATATGTGCATTTTTCGCTCTTCGGCGCACGCGAAAAGAAGCAAAAGTAGCAACGATTTTAGCGGATCTTTATTTAGACTGAATCTAAATAACGAAATAGAATCACTTTTTTTCGTGGCGAAAAAAATGAACTGCGAACTGCCCCAATTTCAAGCAGTTCGCAAGTTTTTTCTCTCAAGTTTTTGAATAATAAAATTTGTTTGTAACTGGTTGATTGCCAAATGATTAGACTTAACTGTTTGACTTTCAAAGGTCGGATTAAAACGCTGAAAACTAGGCGGTTAAATTGTTAAAATTTTCCCGAAAAACGCCCCCGTTTTTTTCTTCCAAAAAAGAGTGCGAACTTTGCAACGGAAAAATTGTTGATAAGTTTATCGAAAAAGATATAAACAACCAGCGAGCAATTTTTTTTGAAAAAAGAGTATCTAGAATTTTTACAAAGGGACAAAGAAATGATGACACCCCAAGAACTGTGGAGCAGATGTTTGAAAGTGGTAAAAGACAACATTCCCGAGGCTTCGTACACCACATGGTTTGAGCCAATTGTACCACTTAAATACGAAAACAACGAACTTGTACTGCAAGTGCCGAGCATGTTTTTCTACGAGTATATCGAGGAAAAATTTGCCGAACTGCTGCGCGTTACGCTCTATCGCGAAGCTAGCGAAGGCACAAAATTGCTCTACCGTGTGAAGGAGACTGCCACCGCAACCACCACGCTGCCCGCTGCCGAAGGCGTGGTAGAGAAGCCGCAGGTGCAACATTCGGTCATCAACAGCCCATTTCAACGCGTTGCTCAGGAGGAGATCGATCCGCAACTGAACGCCGCCTACAATTTCAACACCTATATTGAAGGCTCGAGCAACAAGCTGGCGCGCGCCGCTGGCGTGAGCATTGCCAACGAACCGGGCAAAACCATTTTCAATCCGCTGTTTCTCTACGGAAAATCGGGCGTGGGCAAAACGCACTTGGTCAACGCCATTGGCTTGATGGCCAAGCAACTCTATCCCGAAAAACGTGTGCTTTATGTGTCGGCAAACCTGTTTCAAATTCAGTACACCGACGCCGTTCGCCGTAACGAGCAGAACGATTTTCTGAACTTCTATAGCAACATCGACGTGCTGATTTTGGACGATATCCACGAATTTATGGATAAGCCTGGCACGCAAAAAACGTTCTTCAACATTTTCAACCATCTGCACCAAAACGGCAAGCAGATAATAATGACTTGCGATCGCGCTCCTGGTTCGCTCGAAGGCATGGAAGAACGCTTGCTCACCCGTTTCAAATGGGGCTTGAGCGCCGAAATTGAGATGCCCGATTTTGAACTGCGCAAAGCCATTCTGAAGAGCAAAATCTACAAAGATGGTCTCGATGTCCCAGAAGACGTGATCGACTACATTGCCGAAAATGTGACCGACAGCGTGCGCAATTTGGAAGGCGTGCTGGTGTCGCTGCTGGCCCACGCCACACTCACCGACGAGGATATCAATCTCGATTTGGCCGAAAAAGTGGTTGGCAAAGTAGTTTCGACCTCGCAAAACACCATTTCGGTGGAGAAAATCAGAGATATGGTTTGCGACTATTTTGCGTTGCCGCTCGAGGCATTTATGTCGAAAACGCGCAAACGTGAAATCGCTACCGCGCGCCAAGTGGCCATGTATCTGGCAAAACAATACACCAAAAGTTCGCTCTCGGCCATCGGCAAACTGATTGGCGGTCGCGACCATGCCACCGTGCTGCACGCTTGCGGCGTTGTGAACGACCTGATGGACACCGACAAGAGTTTCCGCATGAGCGTGAAAGAGCTGGAACAAAGGCTTAAAAGTTAGGAATTAGAAGTGAGGAGTGAGAAATTTTTCAATTGATAATTGATAATGCGCGGCTCGACAGGCTCTCCACCCCAATCTTCAAATCTTCAAATTTTCAAATAGATAATTAGAAATCTAGAGACTTTCTAACCAGAAATCAGAAATTAGAAACTAGAAATACTGACAGTTGATGACCTTGTGCCGTTGGCTGTTTTTCTTTTCAAAATAGGAAATGATGGCGGAAAATCAGCGCGAAATACTGACGATTGTTGGCCCTACGGCCACGGGCAAGACGGCTCTGGCTGCGGTTTTGGCTCTGCGTATCGATGGCGAAGTGATCAGTGCCGACTCGCGCCAAGTGTACCGTGGTATGGACATTGGCACAGGCAAAGATTTGGCCGATTATACCATCGATGGTCGCACTGTGCCGCACCATTTAGTCGACATTGTGGACGCTGGCTACAAGTACAATCTGTACGAGTTTCAGCGCGATTTTGCAGCGGCTTATGCCGACATTGTGGCGCGGCAGAAAACGCCCATTCTCTGCGGTGGTTCGGGACTTTACGTGGAGGCTGCCATTGGCGGTTATAGTCTGGTGGCGGTGCCCGAAAATGCCGAATTGCGCAAGACTTTGGCCGATAAGTCGCTGGCGGAACTCACGCAGATTTTGAGCGGCTACAAAACGCTGCACAACACCACCGATGTCGATACACCGCAGCGCGCCATTCGTGCCATAGAGATAGCCGATTTTGTGCGCCAACACCCCGAAATGCCGACCGAAAACCGCCCGATGCGCTCGCTCACCATCGGTCTGCAGCTCGACCGCGAAATGCGCCGCCAACGCATCAGCGAGCGACTGCGCAAACGTCTCGATGAAGGCATGGTTGACGAAGTTAAACGCTTGATTGATAGCGGAATAGCTGCGGAAGATTTGACCTATTACGGTCTCGAATATAAATTTGTAACCAATTATCTGACGGGAAAACTTACCTACGACGAGATGGTGCGCCAACTTGAAATTGCCATACATCAGTTTGCCAAACGGCAGATGACTTGGTTCCGTGGCATGGAGCGCCGCGGACACCAGATTTGCTGGATTGATGCTACGCTGCCAATGCCCGAAAAAGTGGCATTGTGCGAAGAGATGTGGCGGAAAATTAAAGGTTAGAGGTTAGAGGTTAGAGGTTATAGGTTATAGTTTATAGGTTAGAGGTGAGAGGTGAGAGAAGTAAAGTAAAGATAAAAGAATAAAGACAGGGAATTGAGTTTTTTTTCTGATTTTTGCCTTTTGCTTGTGTTTCTAAGAAAAAATAGTACCTTTGCATTTGTGATACAACTTTGTAAACCTTAAACATTAATCTAATATGAAAAAGACAAAAATTTTACTCTTTGTAGCCGCCTTGTGCGCTACACTCTCGGCCAATGCTATCGAGAAAACGGTGTTTAGCACGTTCATCATCTCGGGGTATGGCAATTTTTCTTTGGCTACTTTGCAAACAAATAAGCGTTTTGTAGGCGATTCTGTGTGGTTTGTAGATAAAACAAATGCCTGCTTTACGGCAAGTGGTTACGCCAAGGCGGCTTCCTGGTCTACCGATTCGTGGCTCATTTCACCTGCTTTCGATTTGGCGGGTTGCGCATCGGCTAATGTTTCGTTCAAACACGCCACATATACGCAAAGAGGCGATCTTTCCAACGAGTTTCGTCTGTACTACGCTACCAATCCGAGTGAAAAATTCGACTCTTTGGAGTGGACGCAGGTTGCTATTCCTAACTATCCAACGCCTGATTCGGTGTTTGTTTCGTCTGGGGAAATCTCTATTCCACTTACAGCCACTAATATAGCATTTCGCTATAAATCAACTCGTGTAGCTGCCGATAGATGGATGGTGAAAAATATAAAAGTTGCGGGCGTTGTGGCGTTGCCAGATGTAGGCGAGCCTTCGCTGGTGGTGTGCGCACAGAACATGCGCAACTACTATATGCACATTGCGAATAACCCGAAAGCGAATTACACAGAATCGCAACTCATAGCAAAGACGCAACAAATTGCAGAAGTGTATCGTTTTATCGATGCTGATATTTATGCCATGTGCGAACTCGAAGCCAACGACACGGTGCTGCAGGTGCTGACTGACTCGCTCAATGCACGCACTGTCGATCGACCTTATGCCTATGTGGTCGATGGCATTTCGGACGACACTTATTCGTTCGTGAAATCGGGTTTTTATCTATCGCAAAGATAAGGTGAAAACCGTTGGTTCGAACAATGCCAGCACATCGCAAACCTACTACAAATACACCATGCGCTACCAAATGTTCGAAGAGTTGGCCACGGGCGAGCGTTTCACATTGAGCATGAATCACTTCAAGGCAAAAACTGGCACAGACTCTGTAGATAACGCCAAACGCGTATCGGAAGCCACCGATTTGATAAACAAAATGAAATATGTTACCGCCGATCCCGACATTTTGATAATGGGCGACTTGAACTGCGAAATTGGCGAAGATCCGTTGAAACTGATTGTCGATGCTGGTTACGAGGAACAACTGCTGCGTTTCGATTCTGCATCGATATCGCACTGCTACTTGGGCAATGGACAGCTTATCGACCACGCATTTGCCAACAGCGCCATGGCGGCGCAAATAACTGGTGCTGGCGTCTTTCATATCTGCACGGCATGTAGCGATGGCGCATCGTACAACTATTCGTATCGCTATTCCGATCACGATCCGTATTTGGTTGGCCTGAAACTGAAATCGGACGGCAGCGAAAATAAACCTTGCGAAGATTTGGCATTTAGCGAGACTTTCGCTACATCGCTTGGTGGCTTTTCATCGATAAATGTGAGTGGCGATAATGATTGGTATATCGACAAAAATTACAAATGTGCCAAAATGTATGGTGCGCAATCCGACAATAACGAGGATTGGCTCGTTTCGCCAGCGTTAGACCTGTCGAAGCACAAAGAGGCTACGCTCACATTCGATCACGCTGCAAACAAAGGCACTGCTGCCAACAAAACCACCATGCAAACCTTGTGGATGTCGGCCGACTACATTGATGGGGCGCCAGCGGCTGCCACTTGGACTCAGGTAACCATTCCTACCTACCCAGTGGGAACCAATTGGACATTCGTCAATTCGGGCAAAATTGTTGTTCCTAAAGAATTTTTGGTTGAAAATATGCACTTTGCTTTCAAATATGTGGCTGCCACAATGGCCGAGGCTTCGTGCTGGCAGATAAAAAATGTGGCTCTGAATGCTTCTTGTTCCGCTACTCCTATTGAGCAGGTCGCCGCTCCAGCAGTTGATGTTTTTGCTGCCGATGGTCGCATTTATGGAACTGACGACATGCGCATTTACACCGTGCTTGGGCTTGATGTTACCGAAATGAACGGCTCGCTCAGCGGTATTTACATCGTGAAAATTGGCAATACTGCCCAGAAGGTGGTTGTGAGATAGGTGAGAGGTTAGAGTTTATAGGTTACAGAGAAGAGCGGATTTCGAACCAAATCGAAAGCCGCTTTTTTTCAGTGACCCAGATTTTGCTTTGCCTTCCGATTTTATAATCTGCATAAAAATCGACCAAAAACTATGTAATTTATAAAGTCGAGTTTATGATTTGCATAAAATTTCTCCTGTAAGGATTTTTTTTACAGATTTCGCCACGAAACTATTTTACCGTTTTTTGTCTCTAAATCCACATCACCGCCATAGATTACGCACAGATTTTCTCGCGGTAAATTGCTGATTTCGGCAAATTTAGTTAATCCTTTGAAAAAGTTTGGTCGAATGGTTTCGCTCGATTTTATTTCGATGGCCGAAAGTGCTGTGCCGCTCTCGACTAGCAAGTCAACCTCGTTTTGGTTGCTATCGCGCCAAAAGTAGAGTGGCGGTTCTTTGCCCTGTGTTAAGAATCGTTTTACGAATTCTGAAATCACAATATTCTCGAAAAGTTCGCCGTGCAAATAGTGCAGAGCAAGCTGTTCCTCGCTCTCGATGCCAAGCAGCGATGCCGCCAGACCGGTGTCGTAGAAATAGAGTTTTGAAGATTTCACAAGTCGTTTGTTGAAATTTTTGTGATATGGCTGCAGCCGATAGACAATGTAACTCGTCTCGAGTACCGAAAGCCATGCATTGGCGGTTGGCAGCGAAATGTCGCACTCGTTTGCCAAGGCGTTGATGTTGACCAGTTGCCCGATGCGAGCGGCGCAAAGTTTCAGAAAACGGACAAACTGCGCAAGGTTGCTGATGTTGCGCAATAGTCGCACATCGCGCTCAATGTAGGTCTGAATGTAGTTCGGAAAATAGTCGGTTGGCGCAATTTGTTTGTCGTAGATGCGCGGATATCCGCCTGTGAAAAGCCACTGATTGAGCGTCTGCGGTAATGCGTTGGCGGCTTTCAATTCCGCAACGGAAAATGGCATCATTTTCAAGATTGCCGTGCGCCCCGCAAGTGACTGCGAAATTTTTTCCATCAGCAAAAAATTGTGCGAACCAGAAAGAATGTACTGTCCGCACGCTTCGTTGGCGTCGATTTGTGTCTGAATGTACGAGAATAGATTTGGCGCATGCTGTGCCTCATCGATGATAGTTTTTTCGCTGAATGTGCGCAGGAATCCGCGTGGGTCGTCGTTGGCCATTGCGCGCATATCGAGGTCTTCGAGCGACACATAGCGATAGTTTGGAAAACATTTGCGAAGCATGGTGCTTTTGCCGCACTGGCGCGCTCCCGTGAGTGTTACCACGGGAAATTTAGTCAGCAAATGCGTCATCTTGTCGTAAATCAATCGGTCAATCATACCTTTCCTCCATTTTATTTCACGCTGCAAAGTTACAAAAAGATTTTATAATCTGCATAAAAAATCGACCAAAATTTATGCAAATTATAAAGTCGAGTTTGTGATTTGCATAAAAATGCAATAGAAAAGGAATTTATAGCATACACAAAAAAACTCTCCACACAAAATGCTGCGGGGAGAGTTTCAGTTATTTGGGTAAGTTGTGTGAACTTACTGTTTTACGAATTTTTGTACTGCGGTGCGACCATTGTCGAGTGTGGCGCGCAGTAGGTAGAGACCTTGCTGCAAGCCGCTCATGTCGATACTACTGCTGGCTGCGTGCGTACTTATGGTCTCGACCAGCGTTCCCGTCACGGTGTAGATGTCGATTCGGGCGATATCCTCGCTGCATGTTACGTGCAATGTGCTATTCACTGGGTTGGGGTAGAGGCTGATGAGCGAATTATCGACCTTAACCGTGCTGATGGCAGTAACTTTGCAATCGTCCAACTTCTTCTCAGCACCGCCGCTCCACATGTAGCAAACATCTTCGTCGGTCCAGAGGTCGGAGGTTTGGTCTTTGTCTTTGCCAGCGTTGAAGATGAAGTTCACCTCTTTTACCGATGCATCGAATGTGTAGTAGTAGAAGCCATCAGAATTTACTTCGGTGAGTGCTGTGCCTGGCCATGCGCCCGTTAATTGTGTGGTTTTTGTGCCACTGACTGTCCATGCGTAGAGATAAACACTTGTCCACGATGATGGTTTGTAGAACGACACGGTGATAGGCGTGGTTTGCGGTGCTTTGTAGGTGTAGACCAGCGTTTGCACACTTGTTTTGGCTGAGGCCGTTTGTGCGTAGGCTTTCACAGTGGTTGTGCCGCTGATGGTGAATGCCGACGAATAGGTTTTGCGAGTGGATGAAATGGTCGGGTCGCTGCCATCGAGTGTGTAGTAGATGGTGGCACTTTCGGTTCCGCCAATCACCGACATGCTGATGCTGAGCGTCTCCGTTTTGAAGGTGCTAGAACCTGGGGTGACTACCAATTTGGGCGCAACGGCCGTGTTTGTCTTAATCCACATGGCATAACCCGTTCCCGAGGCGGCTTTGGTGTAGCCCGATTGCGACGATGACACTTTGTTGCCGAGTTCGAGAATGAGCGTGCCGTTTTTGCCCGTCACTGTGGCACGGTAGCCGCTGGCATCGCCTTCGTCGCTGACACTGCTTTCGGAGTGAACTTGCACGGCTTTGCGGGCGAGCACCATTGGTGCAATTGCGCTCTTGTATTCTTTCCAATGTGGATAGAACACGCATGGCACGCCTGGCATCGACAAGATGAATGCGTTGGCTTGCAGCACTTTGTTTTTCATTGCCGAGGTCATGGAGTTGCCTTTGCCGCCAAACTCGTTGTTGTCGCGCTGGTAGGTGTCGTGGTTGTCGATGAATGTTACTGCATATTTCGATTTACCTGCGCCAAGCAGACCTGGACCTTTGCAACCTGCAAAACTGCCACTCGACAGCGAGTTGTTGAATGCATCGTATTTGGTGGCGAAATCGAATGTGAGCGTGTTCCAGCCTGCATCGTTTAGGTAACTTTGCAAATTGGCTTGGTTGCCGTCCCAATATTCGGTTACAGAGAAATAGTTTTTCGCTGCCGAGTTGTAGTCGTTCACATGCGAACCATGGAAGCCTTTGCAATAGTCGTAGCGCCAGCCGTCGTATTTCATCTCGTTTTTCATCCACTGCAGATAGGCACGGCACATTTCGCGTACTTTTGTGCCGTTGTGATCCCAGTCGCGCGCCGCAGCGTAGTTGGCTTCGCTGCCGTAGCCGTCGTCGTTTGAGCCAGTGGCTGTGCCTTTGCAGGCGCCTGATGAACTCGAATTTACCTCGTCATCTTTGCAAATCCACGAGGCATCGGGAGTGAATGTGCCGTAAGGGCTGAAATCGAGTGGGTAGTAGTCGCACCAAGTCGATTTGTTGTTGGCGTGGTTCACTACAATGTCGGCAATCACTTTGGCGCCGCCATCGTGCAGCGTGCCGATGAGTTTTTCGAGCTCGTCGCGCGAACCCCATGCGGAATTCTGGTTGCTATACTGCGATGGCAGATAGCCTACGCCACCGCTCGATTTGGCTGATGGTGGTAACCAGATGAGGTCGAAATAGGCGGCTAATTCTGCGGCTTGCGCTTGTAGCGTGGCCCATTTGGTGTCGCCATGACCTTTGTCGGTGTTCGAGTCCCAATAGAAGGCTTGGAACATCACATCGGTGCATTGGCTTGGAACAGAGCTGCTGTAAGTGCCTGGCTTGTATGCGCCTGTGTCGCTAGAATCTCCGCTATCTCCAGAGTCACCCGAGTCGCCAGAGTCACCCGAGTCTCCGCTGTTGCCACTATCGCCCGAGTCGCTACCGCCGCCGATCTCTTCGCCTTTGTTGCTCGAGCAGTCGTCCGTGGCCTCGCCCACATAGAGTTGGTCTGCATTGTACTTCAATTTGATGTAGAAGTCGTAGCAACCATCGTTGGAGCAGGTGTATTGGCTGCCAGAGAGGGTAATTTTGCTTGTACTGTACGAATCAAGTGTTACAGTCCAACCTGCGCTGTTCTCTTTGTCGTAGAGTTGCAAATTGTCACCTGATTTTAGTGGCACACCAAGTGCCATGTACTCGGTGTAATCACTTGATGAACTGCCATTTAGCGTACCTGCATAGTAGGTTTTGCCGTTCACTAGAATGCCGTACGATGCGGCAAACGCCCCGCCAACGCACAGCAGTGCCGCGAGGAAGGTAAATAGTTTTTTCATGGTATAAAAAATTATTGTGAATCTTTTTTACGCGTCAAAGTTACGATTTAATTTTTTCGCAACAAACAAAATGTGGTGTTTTTGTTGAATTTTAACTTTTTGTTGAGTAAAGAATAGGGAGTAAAGACTTTGTGGTGGTAGAAACTTCAATTTTGCACTGTCGCCACTTTTCACTTTACAGACTTTCCTCTAGAGAGTTTATAGTTTATAGGTGAAAGTTTATAGGTTATAGCGGTAGAACTTTCGCTTTCGCATTGTCGCCACTTTTCACTTTATAGACTTTATAAACTTTTTACTTTATAAACTTTCCACTTTTGCTTACATACTCATGCCACCGCAGCAGTGGATAACTTGTCCGCTCACATAACTCGAGAGGTCGCTGGCGAGGAATACCGCAACATTTGCAACATCGTCGGTGGTGCCAGCGCGGCGCAGCGGAATGGTCTTGACCCATTGTTCGCGCATTTCGTCGGACAGTTGGCGTGTCATGTCGGTATCGATAAAACCTGGCGCAATGCAGTTGGCGCGAATTCCGCGCGGTCCAATCTCTTTGGCCACCGATTTAGCGAGCGCTATCAGACCTGCTTTTGAGGCGGCATAGTTGCACTGACCAGCGTTGCCATTTACGCCTACCACCGAGCTCATGTTGATGATGGAGCCGTTGCGTTGGCGCATCATTATTGGCGCAATGGCGTGGATAAAGTTGAATGCTGATTTTAGATTGACTGTCAGCACGGCGTCCCATTGTTGCTCGCTCATGCGCAGCAGCAAACCATCCTTGGTTATGCCAGCGTTGTTTACCAGTACATCGATATGGCCGAAATCGGCGTGAATTTGCTCAACCGTGGCTTGTGTGGCGGCAAAATCGGCTGCATTCGAGGCGTAGGCGCGACAGGTTACGCCCAGCGCTTCAATTTCGCTGCGTGTCTGCTCGGCTTGATCGTTTATTTCGAGGTCGGTGAAGGCAATGTCGGCACCTTCGGCAGCAAATTTTAGTGCGATGGCTTTGCCTATGCCACGAGCCGCTCCTGTGATGAGGGCGACTTTTCCTTGAAGTAAGTTCATGATTATTTAGTTTGTAAAGTTCGTAAAGTTTGAAAGTTTTGGTTGATTGGTTGATTGGTTGATTAGTCGTTGAAAAGTTGAGAAGTTGAAGAGTTTAACGCATTAGTGTTAGTTTGTGAGGTAAAATAATCTCTAGATTTTATGCCCCCTTTCTCCGTTCTTGCTACTTGCTACTCACATCTTGCTACTTATAAATCAGAAAGATACACGGCACTTTGCCAATTTCGGGTAGCGATTTTTTCCATTCGGCGAGGGTTCGTGTGCGAATGCTTTCGCCGTCACCTGTGATGTCGCGCGCAATGCAGAGTTTGGTCTGTGGGCGCAGTGTGCGGCACAATTCTTCCACCATTTGCTGATTGCGATAGGGCGTTTCGATGAAAATTTGCGTCTGATTTTCGGCATAAATGCGCTGTTCGAGCCTGCGGAGTGCTTGTGTTCGCTCGTTTTTCTCGATTGGCAAATAACCATTGAATGCGAAACTCTGTCCGTTGAAACCGCTGGCCATGAGCGACATCAGAATGCTCGATGGACCGACCATAGGCACCACGCGTGCGCCCATTTTTTGCGCCACTGCCACCACGTCGGCGCCGGGATCGGCCACGGCGGGACAGCCCGCTTCGCTTATCACGCCCATGTCGAAGCCCTGTTGCAGCGGCTGAACAAACGAGCCAATCTGCATGGTGTCGGTGTGCTGATTTAGTTCGTAGAATGTGAGCGAGTCGATGTCAATTTCGCGGTCGACACGTTTCAAGAAACGCCGCGCCGTGCGCACATTCTCAACAATGAAATGCTTCAGTCGCACCACTACGGCTGCATTGCCGCTTGGCAACACATTTTCGAGCGGTGCACTGTCGCTCAGCACGGTCGGTATCAGATAGAGCGTTCCCACGATGCGTTATTTTTGCACATTTGGCAATTCCAGTCCGAGACCTTTCTTCTTGTCCCACGCTTTCAGCACAAAACCGAGCAGCAGCGCGGCAATGCCAAGGCAAGCCAGCATTACAAGCGGCCAAGTGTAGTCGTATTCGTAAGGATTGGTCACGCCTTCGTTGGTGGCATCGAGCACTTTGCCGATGAGCAGCGGGAAGAGCCACAAACCGATGTTTTGAATCCAGAAGATGAGTGCGTAGGCTGAGCCGATAATTTTTTCGTCGACCAATTTCGGAACGCTAGGCCAAAGCGCGGCTGGCACGAGCGAGAACGATGCTCCAAGCACCAAAATGGTGACATAAGCCACAACCACGCCGCCAACGGCATTTCCTTTGAAACAAGGTAGCACAAATGCAAATGTCAGGTGGCACAAAATGAGCAGCAGCGAGCCGATGACCAACATCGATGCGGCTTTTCCTTTGTGGTCGACATAGTTGCCAAGCACTGGCGTGATGGCCACGGCCAACAATGGGAATACGGCAAAAATGGTCTCGGCCGTGCCGCGCATGTAGCCCATGTAGCAATAGCCCACAAGTGCCGCTACTGCAACCGCCATCAGCGAATATTTCACCGTTTTATTTTTTACAAAATTGCTTGCAAATGCGCCCACGGCAACCACCAGCATCACCACATATTGAACAATGGCGACTTGGCTGCTAGCCCAGAACGAATCGGCTTCGGGAACGGAGAGCGAAAGGTTGCACTGAAGCATGTTCACCGCATATTTCTGGAATGGGAAAATGGCAGAGTAGTAGAGTACGCAAAGCAGCGCCACAAGCCAAAATCCGCCGCTCGAGAGAATTTTGCCAATGTCGCTCACTTTGAACGGATCGTCTTTCTCTTCGGCCTCGCCTGTTTGTGCATCGAGTTTTTTGTCCATGAAGAAATAGACCACAAACATGATGAGCGCAATGCAGAGCAGTACTACGCCAAACGCTACCGAGCGCGACACATCTACCGTTCCGCCCAAACGAGCAAAGAATGGCGAGAAAATCATGCAGGTGGCAACGCCCAAACGCGCCAACGCCATCTCGGAACCCATGGCTAATGCGGTTTCACGCCCTTTGAACCATTTCACAATGCCGCGCGACACGGTGATGCCGCCCATTTCGGCACCGCAACCGAAAATCATGAAGCCGATGGCGGCCAATTTTGCCGATGCAGGCATGCCTTCGTAGAATGGCGACACGCCCAACTCGTCGAACAGCGGCACATAATTAAGGTGTGTGGTGAACCACGCCTCGGCGCTGCTGCCGATGAACGCTTCGGAAATGGCGAAATACTTTATCAGTGCGCCAATCAGCATCACTGCGCCCGAAAGCAGGGCAGTGAAACGCACGCCCATCTTGTCGAGAATGATGCCCGCAAAAATCAAGAAAAATACGAAGACATTGAGGAATGTTTCTGCGCCTTGCATGGTGCCAAATGCGGTCGAGTCCCAGCCGCGCTGGCTCTGCATCAGGTCTTTGATGGGCGACAAAATGTCCATGAAAATGTAGGCGCAAAACATGGCGAGCGCCAAAAGCAACAGTGCAGTCCAACGAGCCGCACTGCTGTCGCGTAGGGTCTGAATCTTTTCTACCATTGTAAAATGTTTCTAAGTTTCTAATTGTTTGAAATTGTTTTTTTTGCCGCAGTGTAGTACTTCTTGCTACTTGTATCTTGCTACTTGCGACTATTCGGTGCAAAATTACAATTTATTCGGCAAAAAATTGCTACCTTTGTCTGATTTTTTGTAAAAACAACTTTTCTGATGGACATTTTTCTGATTGTGGTTGGCGCAATTTGCCTTTTGGCAGGGCTTGCGGGCGCGATTGTGCCTGTCATCCCGGGCGTGCCGCTTAGTTATGTTGGGCTGCTTCTGCTCGAATTCACAAGTTATCGACCTTTTTCGCTCACTTTCATGCTTGTTTGGGCTGGTGTGGTGGTTGTGGTGCAACTGCTCGACACTTTCCTGCCGATGCTCACTACCAAATGGTCGGGCGGTAGCAAAGCTGGTGTGTGGGGCAGCACCATCGGACTGATTTTGGGCTTTTTCGTCGGACCGTGGGGCATTGTGCTTGGACCGTTTATCGGTGCGCTGATTGCCGAAATCATCGTTGGAAAAGAGTTCGTAACCGCCTTGAAATCGGGCTCGGCAGCGTTTCTCGGTTTCCTTGGCGGCACATTGGTCAAACTCATCGCCTCGGGCTTGATGATCTATTACTTCGTGGCGGCGCTAATCTAGTTAGGAATTAGGAGTGAGGAGTGAGGAATTTTTAGTGAGAAGTTAGAAGTTAGCAGTGAGTAGTGTTCGCGCCACCAAAGGGTAGTGCGCGGTTCGACAAGCTCACCGCACCACAATCTTCAAATCTTCAAATAAACAATTCAAACTTAGAAACAGAAATTGCGCCAGCAATTTCGAGAAACTTAGAAACTTTATGAAAAAGAGGCTTTTCTCGCTCTCCATTGTGGCGGCAGTGCTGCTTGGCTTGGGCGTTTTGTGTGTGGTGCGGTGGAATGCGTGGTTTGGCAATCGACCAGAACCTGCCTTTGTGCCGTGCGATAGCATTTGTCGTGTGCAGTTGACTTTCGGTCGCGCTGGCGTGATGTCGCGCGCTGTTTCGTGGCAGTGCGGCGATTCGGTGGAGGCAGCAAATTTGCTTTTGATTTCTGAAAATAGTGCTGATACTCAGCGCGTTACGGCAAGTTCGCGATTTTTCGAAACGCTCGGTGGACGCACGGTTTGCTATTGGGCTTATACCGATTCGTTGGCGGCGGGAAATTACCGCTATGCCGCGCAGGTTGGACAGAAAATCTCATCGTGGAACGATTTCTCGGTGAAAAATTCGTCTGATCATCTCAAATTCGTCTACATTGGCGATGTGCAGGACACGCTCCACGGCACGCTGCGCGAACATTTTGCGCGCATCAATCGCACTGAAAAGCCCGATTTTTGGCTCTTTGGCGGCGATCTGATTGAGCGTCCGCACGACCAATATTGGAACGAATATTTTACTGCTGTTCGCGATTTTTGCAGCACGACGCCAATCGTTGCAATTGCTGGAAATCATGAGTACATCAAGGCGCTCGATCGCCGATTGGAAGAGCGTTTCCTTTGCGTTTTCCCCTATTTTCTGAAAGATGATTCTGCCGATTTTGCCGCTTTGGCATCGTTCAAATGGCCGAATGCGTCGCTCTTTTTGCTCGACAGCAACAACGATGCGTGGACTCTGCCTCGTCAGCGGGCGTGGCTGCGGCAAAAAATTGCTGAAAATGGCTCTGCGTGGAACATTGCCTCGCTGCATCACCCCGTCTATTCGCTGCGCGGAAAGTTGAATAATCTGCTGGTGCGTTGGGCGTTTGCATCGCTGCTCAACCGCCATGCCGACCTCGTTCTCGAAGGGCACGAACACGCCTATGCACGCCGTTCTACCGATGGCTCTACACCACTTTATATTGTGTCGCAATGTTCGCCGAAGGATTATCGCATTTCGTTCGATTCGGGCTATGAGCGTTATGGGCTTGGGCAACGTTTCTATCAGGTGGTTCCCATTGCTGGCGACACGCTGCAACTGACCACTCACACGCTCGATGGCGCAGTTTACGACGAAGTTTCGCTTGTGAAAACGGCCGCACGCGTTGAGGTTATCGACCACTGTTCCGACCAACCCGAACGGCTCACCCTCGATCCCACGCGCTATCGCAAAAGTCCAGAAAAACAGGCCGCCTACCGCAGCGAGATGGAGGAGAGAATTCAGTTTTTTAGTGAGAAGTGAGCAGTTAGAAGTGAGCAGTGTTCGCGCTAAAAATGGGCAGTGCGCACTATTTCAAACTCCGAAACTTTCTCAACCAGAAATCTGGAATTTCACTTCTTACTCTCTACTTAATCTCACAATCGAGCATTTTTGTGCCTTCGATGAAGCCTTCGAGGTGGTCGCCAATGGCAACGCGCCCCGTGCCTGCGGGCGTGCCTGTGTAGATGAGGTCGCCCATTTTCAGGAAGAAAAATTGACTGATGTAGGCTATCAAGTGGTCGATGCTGAAGAGCATTTGGCGGCTGCTAGCGTGCTGCACTTCTGTGCCGTTGCAGCGTAGCGAAAAGTCGATGTCGCCTGCGTTGTCGAGGCTGGCGAGCGGCACAAACTGGCTGATGGCTGCCGAACCATCGAATGCCTTGGCTATCTCCCACGGCTGACCCTCGGCACGCAGCCTGCGCTGCACATCGCGCGCCGTGAAGTCGATGCCAAACGCCACCTCCGAATAGTAGCGCGATGCAAACCGCTCTTCGATATTCTTTCCAAGCCTATTGATGCGCACCACAAGTTCGGCCTCGTAGTCCACTTCGTTGCTGAAATGCGGGATGTAGAACGGCCTGTTTTCGCGTAGCAGAGCGGTATCGGGCTTCATAAAAATGGTCGGCTCCGTGGGCTGCTGCCGCTCCATCTCGGCATTGTGATTGGCATAATTCCACCCAACGCAAAAAATTTTCATTGGTTCTTTTTGTTTCTGATTGTTTCTAAGTTTGTCGCGCTGCGCGCAGTTTCTATTGTTTATTTGAAGATTTGAAAATTTGAAGATTATGCACTGTATAACTTTAGCGCAAAAATTATCAATTATCAATTGCCTCCGCAACCACATAGCAACTGCCGCCAACGAACACAAAATCGTCATTTTCGGCATCGTGTTGTGCTGCGCTAAGTGCCTGTGTCACAGTTTGATATGCTTCGCCTTTCAGTCCATAAGTAGCAGCGGCAGCTTGCAGTTCGTGTTCGTTCCAAGCGCGCGGACTGTTGGCTCGTGTGAAGTAATAAATTGCCTCCTTGGGCAATAGCGACAGGGCAGCGTCGTGATTTTTGTCGCTCATCATGCCAAACACGATGCGCAGATTTTTGCACCGCTGCTGTCGCAATTGTTCCACCACATAGCGCAGTCCGCCTTCGTTGTGACCCGCGTCGCACACAGTCAGCGGATTCTGACAAATGGTCTGCCAACGCCCCATCAGATGCGTGCGCTGAAGCACTTCGGCAAATCCATCTGTTATGTTTTGTTGCGAAATCTTAAAATCTCTTTTCTGCAATTCTGTTATTGCTACTAGCGCAGTCTGCTTGTTTTTTTGCTGATAAATTCCCGTCAGCGGACAGTGGGGTAGCGCATCAATTTTTTGCTGATCGGCAAAGATGATTGGTGCGTTCAACTCCTCGGCGCGATGGCGAAAAACCGCTTCAGTTTCCGCTTGCGTTTCGCCAATCACCACGGGCGTGTTGGGCTTGATGATGCCCGCTTTTTCGTGCGCAATCTTCTCCAGAGTGTCGCCTAGAAGGTCGGTGTGGTCGAGGCTGATGTTGGTGATGACCGACAGCACTGGCGCGATGATGTTGGTGCAGTCCAACCGCCCGCCAAGACCGACTTCTATCACGGCAACATCCACTTTTTGTTCCGCAAAATAGAGAAATGCCATTGCGGTTGTAATCTCGAAAAACGATGGTTGCAATTGGTCGATAAGTGGCTGATTTTCAGTGATAAAGTCGGCAACATATTGTTCCGAAATCATCTCGCCATCGATGCGGATGCGCTCGCGAAAATCGCGCATGTGCGGCGATGTGTAGAGCCCGACGCGATAGCCAGCGCACTGCAGCGTGGAGGCCAGCAGACTCGCCGTGGAGCCTTTGCCGTTGGTGCCAGCCACGTGAATGGTGCGGTATTTTTGGTGCGGATGCCCAAAATGCGCATCGAGGACCAGCGTATTTTCGAGTCCCGTTTTATACGCTCGCCGCCCAACCTGCTGAAACATCGGCGCATGCGAGTAGAGATAATTTATTGATTCTGAGTAGGTCAATTTCTAGGTTGATAAGTTAATGAGTTGACAAGTTGATCAGAAGTTTGTCAAGTTTATAAAGTTTGAAAGTTTATAAAGTAGGGACGCGGCATGCCACGTCCATGGTCATTTTTGGCAGTTGGTTGTTGATAGCGCAATCTGAAATCTGAAAGTTGAAATTCTTATCTCCTAATTATTCCAAACTCTTTCAGCTTTTGATAAAGGCGCTGTACGGGCAGGCCCATCACGTTGTAGAACGAGCCGTTGATGCTTTCGACGCCAATGTAGCCAATCCATTCCTGCACGCCGTAACTGCCCGCCTTGTCGAACGGACGATAATGCTCGACGTAATACTCAATTTCTTGGTCGTTGAAGTTGGCAAAAGTCACCTGCGTGGTAGCGCTGAACGACTCTTGTCGCCGTGTGGTGGTGAGGCAAACGCCCGTAATCACCTCGTGTGTGCGCCCCGAGAGCGTGCGCAGCATGGCGCGCGCATCGGCTGCGTCGGTGGGCTTGCCATATACGCGTCCATCGAGCCAGACTATGGTGTCGGCGGTTATCAGCAAATCGTCGTCGGTGAGCGACGGGAGAAAAGCATCGGCTTTTTGTTTTGCGAGAAAAAGCGGAATCTCGGCGCCTTGCAGCGTGTCGGGGTAATGCTCTTCCAATCCCGCAATGGTGCGCACTTCGAAATCGACATCCAATCCGCGCAAAAGTTCCTGCCGCCGTGGCGATTGCGATCCTAAGATGATTCTCATCAATAAATAATTAAAAATGAATAATGAATAATAAAATTATTTATTTGAAAATTTGAAGATTTGAAAATTTGGGGGCGGTGAACTTGTCGAACCGCACCCTTAATTTTCTATGCGATATAGAAAATCCCAAACAGTGCAAGGTGAAATGCTTTGGCTATCAGGAAGTTATAGACAAGGCAGTAGAGCGTGCCGACTATCATGATGAATTTGCAGAGCGTGGAGGCGTTGTGCAGAGCGGTGCAACTTTTGCTCCAAAGTATCACCAAAAGGCAAAGGCTTGGGGCGGTGGTGCCAATCAGAAAATAGCGCAAGGTGGCGGACAAATTGCCTGGAATGGCGGCGGTGTTGGTTAGTAAAAGATAGGCTAGCAGCGCATTATTCAGCAAAATCAGCAGCGAAACAATCACTTTGCTCCAGCGCGTGCCGCAGATTATTGGTAGCGTGCGACATTCCATTTCGCGGTCGCCAAATTCGTCCTCCATGTCCTTGATGATTTCGCGCGTCAGAGTCCACAGGCCCGCAAACAGTGCGAAGCCGCAGCCCCAGCCGAGTAGCGTGGCAACCACGGGCGTCTCGCGGATGAGTTCATCGTATTTGTCGAGCAGCAAGCCGCATTCGGCAATGACGGGCAGCAGTGGCACCAGCGCAGCCGACATCGCCACAATCAGATTTCCAACGAGAAATTGGCGCTTGTACGAGGCTGAATAGAACCACAGCATGCCCGGAACCACCACAAATGCGAGTCCCAAAGTCCAACTGCGCAGCACAATGGCGACGGCCAATCCTGCCACCACGCCAACGGCTGTCAGCACTTGGTAAAACCGCATCACTACGGGCTTTTCGATGATGTTGCCCACAATTACGCGCTCGGGGTGATTGATGCGATCAATTTTCAGATCGAAATAGTCGTTTATGGTGTAGCCGCCCGCCGCAATGCAGACTGTTGCGACCACCATCAGCAGCGTAATCCACCACGGCGTGAGCATCGTCATGCCGTACATGGCCAGCGTTGGCGCTATCAGGCAATAGGTCATCAGCAACTGAATGATTGACACAAAAATCAAGTTTTCCCAACGAACGAGCGAAAAAAAGTATTTCATGAATGAGTAGAAAGTTTGTAAAGTTTGTAAAGTTATAAAGTAGCGACGCGGCATGCCACGTCCATGATTTTT
>CAVHRT010000018.1:0-24938 GCA_963638355.1 Flexilinea sp.
ATGGAAAGAGAATCGTATGATTTCGCGTGCGGAAGTGTGCACCCCAAATTGGCAATTTCCATTTATTGGTAGAGAGAGAACTCTCGCTTACCACATAGGACCATGTATGACTATTCCGGAAGCACGCGGCAATGGGTACTATCCTATGTTACTGAATGAAATTATGAAGGACCTTGGCACTGACAAAAAATATTATATGATAGTTCATAGTGACAATTATGCGAGTTTACGAGGTGTTGCCAAAGTCGGATTTACACTCATAGGTAAAGGATATAAAAATAAATTAGGACAATATATTATTACTGAAAATATATGATGGATACACGCTGGAAACTATATCAAGGCGCACTATTATGGGACGGCAATCCTGTGACTGATACGCCAACACAAGAAGAAGCCAAAGAAGCAGTACGTGAAAGTGGCGCAATGTTTGCCCGATGGACAAGCGATTGGGACTGTGGTACACCTACTGAATGGTGGTGGTGCATAAAAGATACTCCTTTTGACATACAAAAGATATCTTCTAACTACCGCTACAAAATCAACAAGGGGATTAAACATTTCGATGTACAGATTATTCAATCTGCCTACTATGCCGAAGAATTGTATCAAGTGATGGTCGCTTCCTTTATGGCATATCCCAAGTTATACCGCCCCCATCTTGATCATGATAGTACAATAAAAGACATACTGACATGGTCGGACCATTTTCATGTATTTGCTGCTTTTGAAAGAGAGTCATACACCCTTTGTGGTTATTCCCTTATAACAGAGAAAGAGCATTGTGCCGAACTTAGTACTCAAAAGACTATGCCTGCTTATGAGAAACTACAACTGAACGCAGCCCTTGTGTATGCCTTTATCGCCCACTATAACGATAGACTATCACCTGAATATTATCTTGTAGATGGTGAACGAAACATCAAACATCAAACGCACTTCTTCGAATATCTCATTAAGTACTTCGAATTCCGCAATGCTTACTGTCAGCTGCATATAGAGTATTCTCCCAAGATGCGTATAGCCGTCAATCTTTTATATCCTTTAAGGGGGGGGGGACGACTATTAGGGAAATTTAACTCTTTTGCTTACAATGTTTATTGCGTGCTTAAGATGGAACAGATCCACAGAAGCTTCAAGTAGTTACCATAAATTCCATTGTACTATTGCATTTTTTCACATAAAATACCTACCTTTGCAGCAAAATTAGAAAGTATACTTCGAGATTTTCACGAAAAAACTATAAGTATATTTACAAATATTTCAGTACAAAGAACTATATCGCTAAGGTAACGATAGTAAATAGCATAACATATCTATGGCAAAGCGTATTTATCTGTGTCTCGCACACATGAGCGGGAATGAACAAAAGTATATCCAAGAGGCGTTCGACACCAACTGGGTAGTACCTCTTGGACCTAATGTCAATGGCTTTGAGGACGATCTCAAGCAGTTTGTTGGTCAAGACAAACAGATTGTTGCCCTTTCAGCAGGAACAGCGGCTGTGCATCTGGCGTTGATCGCATGTGGCGTGCAGGCTGGCGATGAGGTATGTGTACAAACCTTTACCTTCTGCGCAAGCAGTCACCCTATCAAGTATCTCGGTGCGACACCCGTGTTCATCGACTCCGAGAAAGATAGTTGGAACATGGACCCTGTCCTCTTGGAGCAGGCAATTCTCGACCGCAAAGCCAAGACGGGTAAGTATCCCAAGGCGATTATTCCAGTTGCGCTGTATGGCATGCCTTACCAAATTGATAAGATATTGGCTGTAGCAGAAAAGTATGGAATTCCTGTGATAGAAGACGCCGCCGAAGGCTTCGGCAGTCGCTACAAGGGACAAGTGCTTGGCACGTTTGGCAAGTATGGCGTGCTGTCGTTCAATGGTAACAAGATGATTACCACTTCCGGTGGAGGTGCCTTGGTTTGTCCCGATGAGGCTGCCAAACAGAAAGTGATGTGGTATGCTACCCAAGCACGTGAGGCCTATCCATACTATCAGCACGAGGCTATCGGCTACAACTATCGTATGTCGAATATCTGTGCAGGTATTGGTCGTGGACAGATGACGGTGGTAGATGACCATATCCGTCACCACAAGCATATTGCCGATCTCTACGAGAAGGCTTTTGCTGAGATTGAGGGTATAACTTTCCACAGGAATCCATCGGCTGACTACGACAGCAATTATTGGCTGAATACTATTTTGCTTGATCCATCGTTGCGAATTGTCGGTCAAGAACATGCCTACGAGGTAGCCGTACAAGGTGCTGTGGGCGGCGCAGCTGGAGTAACACATCAAGCTACCACATTGCGTACGGACTGTCAACCAAACGATAACGTTGAGGCGCTGCGTATGTACCTCGACAAAGCCAATATCGAGAGCCGTCCCGTATGGAAGCCTATGCACAAGCAACCGGTTTATAAAGATGTTCCAGCATATGTGAATGGTGTCAGCGAAAGCATTTTCAAAGTCGGAATGTGCTTGCCATCTGGTCCTATGGTTAGTGATGATGACGTAGCGTACATCATCGATACCATTCGTCGTGCTATCGTTCACTAACCTTATTTCCCTCGAAAAAGTGTGAATTTTGCCCAGTGATTCGCTTGAAAAAGTGTAATTTTTGCATGTAATGCGCTGATAATCAGCAAAATGCATTTTCACCATTGTCCTTACTCTTTTGTCCTTATTCTTTACTCTTTGCTCTTTCGTTATTCAAAAAAAAATACTATCTTTGCAGCGTCGTTTCAAAACCGACATTATTTCCCTTTTTTACAACATTTATTTACCCCAAAATACCGACCGAGCGCATTGTCGTTGCGTGGTAGGGTAGTATTTCAACGATTTTCCATTCATTCTATACAACCCTTTATGTACAACATTTTGCAATTAGAAGAAAAGTCGCAAGATGAGTTGTTGCAAATAGCAAAAGGTCTGGGCATTAAAAAAGCAGAATCGCTTGATGCTCAGGGACTTAAATATGCTATTCTCGACCAACAAGCCATCAGCAAGGCGGCTCAAACACCCGAAAAACCACAACAACCACGCCATCGTCAGCGCATTGGCGCACAACAGCAAAAAGTGGCGTCGAGCGAAGTCGTGACCAACAAAGGCGGCGAAAAATCGAACGATGTGAAAGTGGTGCTCAACGATCAGAAAAAGAATAAACAAAAACGCCAAAAGCAGCAGAAACCGCAGCAACCGAAACAGCAAAATGCACCAAAAGTAGAACTGAAACCTGCCGAAAATGTGCCGCAACAGTTGTCGTTCGACGATGCTATTTCTGCTCCCGTTGAACCAATTTCTGCTACGCAACAGCCTGTGGCAGAGCCGATTATCGATTTCGTTCCCGAAGAACCAACAATTGCAGAGCGGACCGTTGTCGCAGAAAAAACTGATGCTGAAGTTGCGCAAGAAGAAAAGGTCGAAAAGCCCAAAAATCAGCAACGAAATCAGCAGAAAAACAACCACAGCGCGCTCGAAAATGGCGAAAAACCATACGAATTCGACGATATTTTGATTGGCACTGGCACGCTCGAAATCTTGAGCGATGGTTTTGGATTTCTGCGCTCGCCCGACTACAACTACCTCTCGTCGCCCGACGACATCTACGTTTCGCAGTCGCAAATCAAACTGTTTGGCCTGAAAACTGGCGATACGGTCGAAGGCCCAATCCGTCCACCGCACGAAGGCGAAAAATATTTCCCGCTCGTTCGCGTTACGAAAATCAACGGCTATTCGCCCGAACTGGTGCGCGATCGCGTACCTTTCGAGCATCTCACGCCGCTTTTCCCCGATGAAAAATTCAAACTCACCACGGGACACAACGACTCGCTTTCGGTGCGCGTGGTCGATCTTTTCGCGCCCATTGGCAAAGGTCAGCGCGGACTGATTGTAGCGCAACCAAAAACTGGTAAAACCGTGCTGCTCAAGGAGTTAGCCAACGCAATTTTGGCGAATAATCCTGAAGTTTACATGATTATCCTTCTCATCGACGAGCGCCCCGAGGAGGTTACCGACATGGCGCGCAGCGTGAATGCCGAGGTGATTGCATCGACTTTCGACGAATCGGCCGAGCACCACGTGAAGGTTTCGAGCATGGTTCACGAAAAAGCCAAACGCCTTGCCGAATGCGGTCACGATGTGGTAATTCTTCTCGATTCCATCACGCGTCTGGCGCGCGCCTACAACACGGCTCAACCCGCGTCGGGCAAGGTGCTTTCGGGTGGTGTCGATGCCAACGCGCTGCACAAACCCAAACGCTTTTTTGGTGCGGCTCGCAACATCGAAAATGGCGGCTCGCTTACCATCATTGCCACCGCGCTTACCGACACAGGCTCCAAAATGGACGATGTCATCTTCGAAGAATTCAAAGGCACGGGCAATATGGAGTTGCAACTCGACCGCAAATTGGCGAACAAACGCGTCTTCCCTGCAGTCGACATCATGGCATCGAGCACGCGCCGCGACGACTTGCTGCAAAACGAATTCACGCTGAACAAAATGTGGATTTTGCGCAACTACTTGGCCGACATGAACTCAACCGAAGCCATGGAATTCCTGAAAGATCGCCTCGAACGCACCCAAACCAACGAGGAATTCCTCATTTCGATGGGCGATAAGTGATTCGTGGTTATTTGGACTGAGTCTAAATAAGAAAGAGAACGCAGAATTTGAAGTTCTTTCATAAAAAACAAAATGGACAACCAATTTGGCTGCCCATTTTTGTTTTATCTTGTTGATCTTTACTCCAACGGTTTGATGTAGGCGCGGCGGCGTTTGTGTTGTAGCGTTTCGAAATACTCCCAGTTGGCGAGATTTTTGTTGTTCGTCTCGAGAATGGAGGTCGTCTCGGCGTATTTTATGCCATATTTCTGGAAATATTGCACCTGATCGTAGAAAAATAGCGCGTTGATGCCGCGGTTTTGCCAATCGGGTCGGACGGCTATCAGCAGCAGGTCGAACACTTCCATCTTCTTGGCTCTCAGCATTTTAATGATGTAATACCAGCCAAATGGAAACAATTTTCCACCGCAGCGACGCAGGGCTGGCGATATGTCGGGCATGCCCACGCCCACGCCCACAATCTCGCCTTGCGCATTGGTTATGATGGTCACAAAATCGTAGTTTAGCAGCGGAAAATACATCGATGCGTAGTAGCGTTTTTGGTGGTCGCTCATGGGCTGATAGTTGTAGAGCGGCGTGTAGGCTTCGTTCAGCACGTCCATGTATTCGTAGTTCGGGAAGCGCTTCATCAGCTGCCGTGCCGAATGGAATTTTTCCACTTTCACGCCGTAGCGTTCCATGGTGATTTTGGCCACGCGCTCCATCTTTTCTGGCACTTTTTCTGGCACAAACACGCGATATTCAATCCAATCGGCCTCTTTTGTCAGACCAAATACCTCGAAATGGCGAGCGTAGTACGGAAAATTGTAGAGGCTTGCCATGGGCGAATCGTACTCGAAACCTTCGATCAAGCAGCCCTCTTTGTCCCAATCGGTAAAGCCAACTGGACCATTCATCTCGGTCATTCCTTTGGCTTTGCCCCAATCGTTCACCGTTTGCAGCAGCGCGTGCGACACTTCTAGATCATCGATGAAATCGATCCAACCAAAACGCACGTGTTTGTAGTGCCAATGCTCGTTGGCGCGGTGGTTGATGAGCGCAGCCACGCGTCCCACGGCCTTGCCATCGCGGTAGGCCATGAACAGCGCAAATTCGCACAGATCGAGCGCAGGATTTTTCTTCACATCGAACGAATTGATCTCGTCGAAAATGAGCGGCGGACAATAATTCGGCTCGCCTTTGTACAAATCGATGCCAAACTGCACAAATTGGCGCAATTCGCGTTTGTTTTTTATTTCTCGAATTTCAACCATTTTAGAAAGTTAGAAGTTAGGAGTGAGAAGTTATTCAATTGACAATTGATAATTAGGCGGTTCGACAGGCTCACTGCCCGTAATCTTCAAATTTTCAAATCTTCAAATGAATAATTGGAAACAGCGCGAAGCGCGACAAACTATCAGAAACTTTTCAGCTTCGCAATCGTTTCAATCATATTTTCGGCGCCAAAAACTGCGCTGCCAGCAACCAAACAATCGGCGCCAGCGTCGTAGAGTCGGTGCGCATTTTCCAGATTCACGCCGCCATCGACCTGAATGAGTGCTTTGGCGTGGTGACGCTCGATCATGGCGCGCAGACGAGCAATTTTGTTGTATGTGTTCTCGATGAATTTCTGTCCGCCAAAACCGGGATTTACCGACATCAGCAATACCATATCAAGATCGTCGACTATGTCTTCGAGCAGTTCCACGGGCGTGTGCGGATTGAGCGTAACGGCGGCTTTCATGTCGGCTGCGTGAATGCGTTGCACGGTGCGATGCAGGTGAGTGCAGGCTTCGTAGTGCACATTCATGGTGATGGCGCCAGTGGCTTTCACCTCGTTCACAAATTTGTCGGGTTCCACTATCATCAAATGGACATCGAGCGGCTTTTTGCTGAGCTCTTTCACATATTTTAGCACGGGAAAACCAAACGAAATGTTCGGAACAAACACGCCGTCCATCACATCGATGTGCAACCAATCGGCATCGCTGCGGTTTATCTGGTCGATGTCGCGCTCCAAATTTCCAAAATTTGCCGACAGTAACGATGGCGCAAGCAATCTTTCCATATCAAAATAGATTAAAGGTTAGAGTTTATAGTTTATAGGCATTGGGAATCGCCTAATTTGAAATTTGAAATTTGAAATCAATCTAACTTCAGCACTGCGAGGAATGCTTTTTGCGGCACTTCAACGTTGCCAATCTGTTTCATGCGTTTTTTGCCGCGTTTCTGTTTCTCGAGCAGTTTGCGTTTGCGCGACACGTCGCCGCCGTAACATTTTGCGGTAACATCTTTGCGCACCTGTTTCACCGTTTCGCGAGCGATGATTTTTGCTCCAATGGCGGCCTGAATGGCGATGTCGAACTGCTGTCGCGGCAGCAAATCTTTCAGTTTCTCGCACATGCGCCGCCCAAAATCCACCGCATTGTCCTGATGGGTGAGGGTAGAGAGCGCGTCCACCTGCTCGCCGTTGAGCAGAATATCGAGTTTCACCAATTTCGATGGTCGGAAACCGTTGGCGTGGTAGTCGAACGAGGCGTAACCCTTCGAAATCGATTTCAGTTTGTCGTAAAAATCTATCACAATCTCGCCCAATGGCAGATCGAAAAGTATCTCCACGCGATTGCCCGAGATGAATTCTTGTTTCACCAACTCGCCGCGTTTGCCGAGGCAGAGCGTCATTATCGGGCCAATGTAGTTTGTTGCGGTGATTATGCTGGCGCGAATGTATGGCTCTTCGATGTGGTCTATCAGTGCTACATCGGGCATGCCAGCGGGATTGTGCACCTCAATTTTTTTGCCATGCTTGTCGTAAACCAAATACGAAACGTTTGGCACGGTGGTTATCACATCCATGTTGAATTCGCGGTCGAGACGCTCTTGCACAATCTCCATGTGCAGCAATCCCAGAAATCCGCAGCGAAAGCCGAAGCCTAACGCCACCGAACTTTCGGGCGTAAAGGTGAGCGAGGCATCGTTCAGTTGTAGCTTTTCGAGGCTGGCGCGCAGATTTTCGTAATCTTCCGTCTCGATAGGGTAGACGCCAGCAAAAACCATCGGCTTCACCTCTTCGAAACCAGCGATGGCCTCGGTGCAAGGACGTTCAACATGGGTTATGGTATCGCCCACTTTCACCTCGCTCGATGTCTTGATGCCGCTGATGATGTAGCCCACATTGCCCGCCGTCAGTTCGCGGCAAGGCTGAAGATCCATTTTAAGAACACCAATCTCGTCGGCATCGTATTGTCGGCCTGTGTTGAAAAATTTTACGAAATCGCCCGTTTTCAGCGTGCCGTTCACCACTTTGAAATAGGCAATGATGCCGCGGAAACTGTTGAATACCGAGTCGAAAATGAGGCATTGCAGCGGCGCTTCGGGATCGCCTTTGGGCGCGGGAATGCGCTCGACAATGGCGTTCAGAATCTCTTCCACGCCAAGTCCGGTTTTGCCGCTGGCACGAATTATATCTTCGCGTTTGCAGCCGAGCAGATCCACAATTTCGTCCTCTACCAAATCGGGCATGGCGCTGTCCATGTCGCATTTGTTCATCACGGGAATTATCTCCAAATCGTGTTCTATGGCCATGTACAGATTGCTGATGGTTTGCGCCTGCACGCCTTGCGAAGCATCGACCACCAACAGCGCACCTTCGCATGCAGCTATCGAGCGGCTCACCTCGTACGAAAAATCGACGTGCCCCGGCGTGTCAATCAGATTCAGCGTGTATTCTTCGCCTTTGTAGGTATATTTCATCTGAATGGCGTGGCTTTTGATGGTGATGCCGCGCTCGCGTTCGAGGTCCATGTCGTCGAGCACTTGCGCTTGTAAGTCCTTGGCTGCCACCGTTTTAGTATATTCGAGCAGACGGTCGGCCAGCGTGCTTTTGCCGTGATCGATATGTGCTATGATGCAAAAATTGCGTATGTGTTTCATGCGGTCTTTTGGTTCGGTCGAAATGAATTGCAAAGTTACGAATAATTTTTGATAGCCACAAATGCCAAGTTAGAGCATAGATTTTGAGAGCATGGAGCAATGTTATGACAAAAATCTGTGATTTCCACAAATTTTTGGCGTAGAAATTTTGAAACTGGTTGTAGAAGAGAGTTTTGCGTGTTTAAAATGTTACCAAAGTGGTGCTTTGTTGAGCAAAAAATCGTGTAGCGTGATGATTTGCACGCCTTCGTCATCGGTCCAACTGGCTTGGTAATCATTACCAAGAATTATTATTTTGCGAAAATGGTCGGGAACATTCACTAGCGGGCGTTGTTCTTGTATGGTTTTTTCTCTATCGGGTAACGCCAAAACCGACTGAATATAAACGCGTTGCGGTGGATTATTTACCACAAAATCGACCTCGAGCGTTTTGCGTTTGCTCTCTTTTTTCTTGTCTTGTTCCCAAATGTTTACCACGCCCACATCAACCGAATAGCCGCGCAAACAGAGTTCATTGTATATCACGTTCTCCATTAAATGCGTGTCCTCTTGTTGCCTAAAATTGAGCAGCATATTGCGTATTCCGATGTCTTCGAAAAAGTATTTGGTTTCCGTTCCAATATATTTTCGCCCTTTCACATCGTAGCGCAACGCTCCATCGATAATGAATGCGTCCTGCAAATAGTGCAGATATTCTGAGATGGTTCGTGAGGTGATGGATAGTTTTTCCTTGGTTTTGAAAGTGTTCGCAATGCGTAGTGGATTGGTGCTTGAACCAATTGACGAGGCAAGTACTTGCACCAAATGCTCCATTCCTTCGGCGTTTCGCAAGTTATTATGCTCAATTACGTCTTTCAAATAGGTGGCTTCGTAAACGGTTTTCAAATATTGTTTTTTGCTTTGTTCCGAGTCGAGCAGGGCAACTTGTGGTAGTCCACCATAGCGAAAATAATTTTGCAGTGCTTGACGATAGTCGCCGCCAACACCCTCGAAGTATTCGGCAAAACTTAGTGGGTGAATGCGAATTTCCCAGCCTCGACCACGAAATTCGGTTACCACATCTGATGACAAAAATTTGCTGTTGCTGCCTGAAACATACACTTGCGTGTTTCGGCGATGCATCAGGCTTAGCAACACACCCACAAAGTCGTCGACCATTTGCACCTCGTCGAGAATAACGTAGCAAATTTTGTCATCTTTTGGATCGTTCGCATCAATAAATTTCAGGAGCGTGTCGGGTTGCGTGAGGTGCGCGTTGTTGCGGTCGTCGAGCGAAAGTTCGATGATGTGCCTAGCATCCACACCATGTTCTATCAAGTATTGATGAAAAATGGTGAATAGAAGGTACGATTTACCGCAGCGCCTAATTCCAGTTACGATTTTGATCATGTCGTGGCGTTGTCCATCGATCAGTTCTTGTAGGTAGTTGGTCCTTGGAAAAATCATGTTGTGACAAATTTTTGTGGTTTCCACAGATATTTGGCGCAAAGTTACGACATTTTTCTGAATGCGCAATTATTTCATGATAAAAATTTGCGGAAACCACAAATTTTTGGCGTAGACTTTCGGAAACAGGCTGTGGAAGGGAGTCTTGCGTTTGTTTTTGCTAAAAATCGAACAAAGTTTTTGTTTTGCGAAAAAAAGTTGTAAATTTGCATTGTTGCTGTTTCACGGAATAGGCAATACCGGAACCACAGTTAGTGGAACAGCAACTTCGCACCTCGGCATTTGTCAGGGTGCGTTTTTAATTATCGAATCATCGAATTTTTGCGTTAAGCGAGAGCAAAATCAAACTTGTGTTTGTTTTGCCGAGCGGAGCAAAAATGCGGAAGCAATCATTGAATGATTGAATGGCAGTGTGTTGAAAACTTTATTTCGCCCTCTCGGCAAATTTTTGTATCTTTGCAGTCTGAATGCGCTGTTGCGCAGTTACAAATTTCTGACGATTATCGCCATATTTCGCGTAAAAATCGAATCAGAAATTAAAAATCAGAAATCAGAAATTTTCCGAACTGAGAAACTATTTTGATTATGGCCGAAGATAAAGACAACGAATTGGAAGAAAATGGCGTGAACGACGCACTCGAGACAAACGAAACAATCGGTGAAAATGACGCAGTAGAGCAGTCCACAGACCCTGCCGAAGGCGATGGCGAACCGCAGCAACACTCCGACTACAAGCGTCCCGACCTGCTCGACGAGGAGGCAAAACGCCACCTTTCGGGCATGTACCAGATGTGGTTTTTGGACTATGCCTCGTATGTGAACCTCGACCGCGCCATTCCGCACATAAACGATGGCTTGAAACCCGTTCAACGTCGCGTGCTACACGCCATGCGCCGTGCCGACGATGGTCGCTACAACAAAGTGGCTGCCATTGTGGGCGACACCATGCACTATCATCCGCACGGCGATGCCTCTATCTACAGCGCTTTGGTGAATTTGGGTCAGAAAAATCTGCTCATCGATTGCCAAGGTAACTGGGGCAACATTCTCACGGGCGACTCGGCTGCTGCTCCGCGTTACATCGAAGCGCGATTGTCGAAATTTGCGCTCGAGGCGGTGTTCAATCCAAAAACTACGCCGTGGAAACCTTCGTACGATGGTCGCAGCCAAGAGCCGATATTCTTGCCAGTGAAATTTCCATTGCTTCTGATGCAGGGTTGCGAAGGCATTGGCTTGGGTCTGAATTCCAAGATTTTACCGCACAATTTCAATGAATTGCTCGACGCTTCAATCGCTATTTTGCGCGGCGAGGAATTCCAACTTTTCCCCGATTTCCCGACGGGCGGTCTGCTCGATGTGAGTCGCTACAACGATGGCGAGCGTGGTGGCGTGGTGAAAATTCGCACGCACATCGAAAAACTCGATAACCGCACGCTCGTAATTCGCGATGTGCCTTATGGCGTGGCAGTGCGCGATCTTATCGAATCGATATTGACGGCTGCCGAAAAAGGCAAAATCAACATAAAAAATGTGACGGATAGCACCTCGTCGCAGGTTGAAATTACGGTGCACCTCGAGTCGAAAACCTCGTCGGACAAGACCATCGACGCGCTCTATGCCTTCACAAAATGCGAGGTAAGTTATTCGCCAAACTGCTGCGTGGTCGACAACAACAAGCCGTGTTTCATCTCGGTGAGCGAGGTTCTGCGGCGCAACACCGCGCAGACGCTCAATCTGCTCACGCAAGAGTTGAACATCGAAATGGGCGAGTTGGAAGATCGTTGGCACCAGATTTCGCTCGAAAAGATATTCTTCGAAAAACGAATCTATAAGGTTTTGGAGCAAGATTTCGACTCGTGGGACGACCAAATCACCGAAATCGAGCGCAAATTCGACCCATATCGCAAACTTTTGCACCGCGAAATCACGCGCGACGATGTGCTGAAACTGTGCGAAAAACCAGTCCGCAAAATTTCGAAATTCGACATCAAAAAGGCCGAAGAGGACATCGCTTCCATCGAGGAACAGATGAAAAAGGTGCAGTACAATCTCGATCACATCATCGACTACACCATCGATTGGTTCAAACATCTGAAAGAGAAATATGGCAAAACCTATCCGCGCCTGACCGAAATTCGCAATTTCGAGAGCATTCAAGCCACAAAAGTGGTCGAAGCCAACGAAAAACTCTTTGTCAATCGCGACGAAGGCTTCATCGGCACAGGCTTGAAGAAGGACGACAATGTGGAATTTGTTGGCAATTGCTCCGACATCGACGACATCATTGTATTTTTCAAAGATGGCAAATATAAAGTGGTGAAAGTGGCCGATAAACTCTATGTCGGCAAAGGCATAATTCATGTGGCTGTGTTTGTTAAAAACGACCATCGCACCATCTACAACGCCATCTATCGCGACGGACGCGCTGGCTACTACTACATCAAACGTTTTGCGGTGAATGGCGTTACGCGCGCCAAAGAGTACGACCTGACGCAGGGCAACGAAGGCTCGAAAGTGGTCTATTTCTCGGCAAATGCCAATGGCGAGGCCGAAACCGTGAAAGTTACGTTGAAACCGACCACACGCCGCGTGAAAAACCTGATTTTCGAGAAAGATTTCTCCGAAGTGGCCATCAAAGGTCGCCAATCGATGGGAAATATCCTCACAAAATACGACGTTCACAAGATTTTGCTGAAGCAGAAAGGCGGCTCCACGCTCGGTGGCACGCCTATTTGGTTCGATGCCGATGTGCTACGGCTCAACATCGACAAGCGCGGGCAGTATGTTGGCGAATTTTTCAATGGCGATCAGATTTTGGTCGTTACCAAAAATGGCGAATATTACACCACCAATTTCGATCTGAACAACCACTACGACGACGATGTGCTACGGCTCGAAAAGTTCGATGCAAACAAGGTTTGGAGCGTTGCGCTCTACGATGCCGAGCAGGGTTACGCCTACATCAAACGGTTCCTGTTCGAGGCGCAAAAAAATCGCACTTCGTTCCTTGGCGACAGCAAACTTTCGCGACTTTTCGCCATTTCCGATCAGGTTTATCCGCGTTTCAAAGTGACGATGGGCGGCGGCGATTCGTTCCGCGATGCGTTCGAGGTAGATGTTGAGAGTTTCATTGGCGTGAAGAGTTTCAAGGCCAAAGGCAAGCGCATCACCACGTGGAATGTTGAGACGGTAGAGGAACTCGAACCGCTGCGTTTCCCAGAGCCTGAACCGCAAGAAAATGCCGATGAAACCGCCGAAAATACGCCAAACGACGCTGCCGAAAATGCTGAAAACGAAGTCAATGCCGAACCAGTAAAGGCTGAAAATTCTTCGGAGCAATCGGCTGAAAAAAACGCGAAAGAATCGGTGAAAAATGTCGATGGTGTGGAGATTGTTACGGTCGATACCACCAAAAAGAACGATTCCACCGAGAAGAAAACTGACGAAGAAGATCGTAGTAAAGAGATTGATGACATCACTGGTCAGATGCGGCTTTTCGACGATTGATGTAACTTGTAAAGCGGGAAAAATCATGCTTTTAAGAATTAGAAGAACGAATGCACGCCGAAAAATAGTGCTTTTGTCGGCACTTGTAAGCACCACGCTTTTGATGGCGCAGTCCGAAGCCGACAAAATTTGCGGACTCTATTATGTGGTAGATAAATTCACTTCTGGCGAACAGTGCAAAGTTCGCATTTACCGCACCAACAAAGGCACTTACGAGGCGCAAGTGGTGTGGATGAACAAGCCTTACAACGACGATGGCACGCTGCGGCGCGATGTGAATAATCCCGATCCTGCGTTGCGCAATACGCCATGCAATCGCGTGGTGATGATGCGCAACCTGACCTACAATGCCGACGAAAAAGAGTGGCAAAATGGTGAGGTCTATAATCCGCAAAATGGTCGATTCTATCGCTCGTATATGAGTTTCGAAAGCGACAAAAAACTGCGCGTTCGTGGCTATTGGGGCATTTCGCTCTTGGGCTTGACCATGTATTGGGACAAAATAGAGTAGAGCCGTGCTTCCACGCGATTTCATAGATCTTATTTCCCCGATTTTTGCCGATGAAATGGCTGATTTTGAGGCTGCCGTGGCGCAACCTCCCGTGGTAAGTGTGCGGTTGAACGATAAAATTTCGCTGCCGCAATTTGCCGATTGTGAGTCTGTTGCGTGGTGTGAGAGCGGTCGCTATTTGGCCGAGCGACCCAATTTTACGCTCGATCCGTTGTTGCACGCTGGAGCCTACTATGTGCAGGAGGCTTCGTCGATGTTTTTGCAGCAGGCTTTGAACCATTTTGTCGAAAAAAACGCCCGAATGCTCGATTTTTGCGCTGCGCCGGGCGGCAAAACTACGCTCATTGCGCAGCATTTGACCGATGGCGTGCTTGTGGCGAATGAATTTGTGCGGCAGCGCGCCTATATTTTGGCGGAAAATGTGCAGAAATGGGGCAGTCCGCAGGTGATTGTAACCAACAACGCCACGAGCGATTTTGCCGATTTCATCGGAGTTTTTGACGCTGTTTTGGTCGATGCGCCTTGCTCGGGCGAAGGCATGTTTCGCAAAGATGCGAACGCCATTGACGAGTGGTCGCTGCAAAATGTGCAACAGTGCGTTGCGCGGCAGCGTCAAATACTTGCTGACGCTTGGAAGTGCCTGAAAACCAACGGAATACTAATCTACAGCACTTGCACTTACAACAGTCTAGAAAACGAAGAAAATGTGCGGTGGCTTTGCCAAAACTACGATGCCGAGGTCTTGCGCATTCCGCTCGATGATGCGTGGCGCGTTACCGAAACTGCCGAAGGTTATCATTTCTATCCGCATCGCACGCGTGGCGAGGGACTTTTTCTCACAGTAATCCGCAAAAAACAGACGGAACAATCGGCAAATTTACGCTTGAAAACTCAGCCAAAAAATCTTGCAGCGACAGAATTTTCCAATTACCTAAAAAATGCCGATGAATACTCGCTTTTTGAGCAACAAAATGGTCTGAAAATAGCATTTTTGCAACAACATGTCGATTTGTTGCAATTTTGTCTGAAACGGCTGAATTTGTTGCATTTTGGCGTGCCACTGGCCGAGCCGAAGGGCAAAGATCTGATTCCGCAGGCTGGTTTGGCGTTGAGCAAGGTGCTGAATGTGCAGAATTTTGCCTCGGTTGAGGTCGATTTGTCCACGGTGTTGAGTTTTTTGCGTTGCGAAGCCATCAATCTGTCCGATGTGCCGCGCGGATTTTTGCTATTGACCTATCAAAATCTGCCGATTGGTTGGGTGAAAAACATCGGTAACCGCTGCAACAATCTCTATCCGCAGCCTTGGCGGATACGGCATTTGTGAAAACGATTTCGGGCGAATGATCATTCGCCCCTACAATTCAACAACAAACTTAGAAACGGAAATTTCGACCTATAGGTCAAAATTCTTTGCTGCGTGCCGCCCTCGCAATCATTCGCGCCAAACCGAAAGTGTCGATTTGGAAGAAATTCTTTGGTAGAGTGGAAATTTTTTTGTATCTTTGTGGAATAAAAAAATGAATACTATGAAAGATGAATTGACAACAGACATGCACTTCGAGTTTATGGAGGGAGAGGTTTCTAAACGAGATTTCTATATTTTTTCGATTTCGGGTGCTATTGCGAGGGGTATTCCCAAAGAAGAGGCTTGCAAACAGCATGGCATTAGCGTTGAGGAGTATGATGCAAATATCGACCGAGTATTGAACGACCCATCGTGGTAATTAGCGCAGCCCAAGATATTTCTGTCGCGCGGGATTTGCAAGCCCGCGCTCGTTGTTTTAGATTTGTAATCTAGGACGCACTCGGTGCGTCCCTACATTTAGCGTAAATTGTAGTATCTGCGAATACCGTATCTCATAATTTTTTTGTACTGGTATTCGCAATCCATTTTTACGAGATGATTGTGGCTACAATGTGCCGTCCAGAGGCGCGATTGCGGAATTCGCATAGGTAGATTCCTTGCCATGTGCCGAGGTTCAGGCGGTGGTGCGAAATGGGAATGGTTACCGAGGCACCAATCATGGTGCTTTTGATGTGCGCTGGCATGTCGTCGTCGCCTTCGCAAGTGTGCTGGTAGTAGGGTTCACGCTCGCGCACAATGTGGTTGAACGCCGCCTCCAAATCGGTCTGCACATCGGGATCGGCATTCTCGTTCAGACTCAACGCCGCCGAGGTGTGTTTTATGAACAGATGCAGCAGTCCGCACTCGGGCAGTTCGGGCAGACTTTCTTCTATCTCGCTGGTAATTAGGTGAAAACCGCGACTATGAGGGCGCAAGGTGATTTCGGTTTGAAACATTTTTTAGTTAGAAGTGAGTAGTGAGAAGTTAGAAGTGGTCGCAATCTTCAAATCTTCAAATGAACAATTAGAAACCCTGAAACTCTTCTAATCAGAAATAATCTTTATCTCCACACGCCTGTTTTGTTGGCGACCTTCGTCGGTGTCGTTTGTGGCGACGGGTTCGGTGCTACCTTTGCCCGTGGCTACCATGCGGTCGGGTGCGATGCCGCCATCAATCAACGCTTGGCGCAGGGCGTTGGCGCGCGCTTGGCTCAACTGCTGATTGTATGGCTCGGTGCCAACATTGTCGGTGTGACCCGTTATCTCGATGCGGATTTTCTGATTTTGTCGCATAAAATCGATCAGCAGTGCCACCTCTTTGGTCGATTTCGCCTCGATTTCGGCAGAATTGAACGCAAAAAACAGATTGCGCAGTACAATTTTGCTTCCTGCCTTGGCTGGCTGAAGTGCAATCAGTAGCGAATCGTTTGTAGCGTCGATGTTGCCCGAATAGAACAGATAACCTTGTCGCCGCGCATTGATGCCATATTGCCCATCGGGTGGCAGATAGCCTGTGAATTCGCCCGTGCGTCGGTCCGAAACGGATTCGTAGATTTTGGTCGATGTGCGCGTGTCGAAAATCTCGATGTGCGTGTCGATGCTCTTGCCTGTGGCGGCATTGTAGGTGCGCCCCACGACGAACGCCATGGGCTGCGGACGCGCACTTTGCGGCAGTGTTATCTCGTAGATGTCGAGCCCCTGACCGTTGTTCTCCACTTTGTCCGACGAAAAATAGGCTTTCGTGCCAGCAGCGTTCACCACAAATCCCGCCTCGTCGCCATTGGTGTTGATGGGGTAGCCGATGTTTTCGGGTTCACCCCAGCCATTTTCGGTGCGGCGCGATAGGAAAATGTCGCTCCTTCCGAGGCCATAATGACCATTCGAAGCGAAGTAAAGTGTCTGATTATCAGCGTGAATGAATGGCGCAAAATCATCTTTTTCGGTGTTTATTGGTCGTCCGAGATTTTCAGCATTCGAAAAACGCAGCAATCCGTTGTCCATTATCTCCACTTTGCAATGCCAAATGTCGCGTCCGCCGATGTTTGGCTTGCGGTTCGATACAAAAAATAGTTCGTCGCCAGTGGGCGAAAGTACGGGATTGCTTTCCCAGTAAGGCGAATTTACGGGTGCACCGATGCAGAGCGGTGGACTCCAAGTGTCGCCCATGCGCATGGCGTAGTAGATGTCGCAACTGCCGATGCCGTCTTTGCGGTTGCAGGCCACAAAAAACATGTATCTACCATCGGCCGAAAAGCTCTGCGAACCTTCGTTTTGTGGTGTGTTCATGGGTGCACTCAGCGGACGGGCAATTTGCCACGAGTTGCCGCGTTTTCGGCTCCAATAGAGGTCTTCTTGTTTGTAATAATCGGCCTCTTCGACCAAAACCGTGGTCGAAATCATCTGTCCATCGGCTGTGATGCTCGGAAAATAGTCGTCGAAGCGCGTGTTGATGGCTTTTAGGTTTACGGGGTCGAACGCCACGGGATTTTCCCACAGCGACAGCGCCTTGCGAAAACGCTCCAGCATCTCCGTTTTAATTTTGGTGTAACTCGCGTCGGTGATGCTTTCGGCCTTGTCAATTGCTGCCTGATATTGCCCATCGAGGTAGAGAATTTCGGCCATCATGCCTTGCGTCTCGCTGCGGCGCGGCATTTTGTTGTTGTCTATTTTTTCGAGGATTTGCAGCGCATTCTGATATTTGTTTTTCCGCAATTCGTCTTGCGCCCAAAGCCAATAGGCCTCTACAAAATTTTTGTCTTTTTTGATGGCTTTTTGCGTCAGTTCGGCGCGCTCGCGGGCACTGTACGACAGGCGCGCTTGCTCAAACAGGTCGATGGCTTTTTTCGACTTGGTAGAGTATTGCTCCGCCCACAGAGGTGCTGCAAGCATAATCCCGATCAATATGACAAGCGTTTTTTTCAATCTTTCAAATCATTTGCAATGATGTTGCGCGTGTTTTCGAGAAATTCGTTCAGATTTTCGTGCGTCAGGTCGGTTGTATCAATTGGATCGTGAAAAATCAGTTCTATGGTGCCAGGTCTTATCAGCACTGAGCCAGCGGGCAGTACATTGTATGCGCCATTGATGGTGATTGGCACCACGGGCAAATGCAGGTCGGCTGCAATGCTGAATGCGCCGCGTTTGAAACGCCCCATTTCGCCAGTGCGTGTGCGACTGCCTTCGGGAAAAATCACCACCGACATGCCGTTTGTCAGTTTGCGCTCAGCATCCTCGATGCTGTGTTTCGATTTGATTGCGCTGCTGCGATCGATGAAAATATGTCCCACAGCGGAGCAGGCTTTGCCAACGAGCGGAATGCTCTGAAGTTCTTTTTTCATAATCCACACAAAACGGTTGCCAATGTAGCCGTAGATGGGAAAAATGTCGTATGCGCTCTGGTGATTTGCTACAAAAATGTACGATTGTTTTTGGTTGTAACGCTCACGCCCTTCAATCTTTACGCGAATCAGCGCAACGGCGCACATCAGTCGCGCCCAGACGATGGCAGGGTAGTAGCCCCATTTTGCGCTCTTGCTGAATGGCGTGATGGCAATGGTAATCACGGCCGTGAGGGTAGTGATGACCACCGCAATGGGCCAAAATACCAAAAATTCGTAGATGGTGTAAAATGGGTTGATTTTGCGTTGCATGGTAGGAGTTTGAAAGTTTATAAAGTCTGAAAGTTTATAAAGTAGGGACGCACCGAGTGCGTCCGTGTTCATATTTTGCAGTTGTGGTTACCGATAATCTGAAATCTGAAATTTGGAATCTGAAATCTTTTCCCTTGCAAAAATATGAAATTATGTTCAATCTGCAAAAATATGCATTTTTCTTACATGCGCAGTTTGAAACCGCTCAGCAGCGTGTCGGGGCAAAAATGGAAGACCGACGCCATTTCGCCTGCCATGCAAAAACCACATTGTCGGCATTGATCGGTGCCATAGCCCACGCACAAGCCGCGACTGCCATCGGGATAGATGAAATTGGTGACGAAGCATTCTTTTCCGAGCGAAATCTGCCCCAGAGCATTGCGTTTCATCTTTTTCAATCCCGAAAAACTGTTCATTATTGGGTAACCGCGGTGTTTGTAAGCGATTACTTTATCGATGATGGCGGCCTTTTGTTCTGGCGGCAAAGCCAGATATTCGGTGCCTGGGTATGGCGTGTGAAAATTGATTGAAATTTGCTCGATGGCGTCGTTGTGGCGCACATATTCCATGGCTGCGTCCACCGATTCGTAGTTGAGCGTGTTCACCACCATGTTCACGCAGATGTGTTTTTGACCGGATTTGGCAATGTTTTCCTCCAATCGTGCAAAAGTACCATTGCCCCGAATGCGCTCGTGATATTCGCCTATGCCGTCCATCGAAACCCAGATGGAGTGCGGGTGAATCCACGAAAAATCTTGCTGCGCGTTGGTCGTTACGGTTATCGAGAAGAAGCCGATTTCGCGTGCCTTGTCGATGATGTCGTTGATGGTGCGTTCGCCCTCGCGCCAAAGCGTTGGTTCGCCGCCTTCGAGGTCGATAAACCGCGAACCCTGTGCGTAGGCGTAGCGCATGTCGCTTTCGATGTCGGCAAAGGTGCGCTGATGGTAGCCTGCGCTGCCGTAGACCGAACAGTGTTTGCAGCGCAGATTGCATTTGTCGGTGATGAAAAGCACAGTCTGCAGTGGCGCGCGCCTTCCGAAAAATCGCGCCCGAACGAACCATTGAGCCAAGTAAAAGTATTGCTTAAGCATAATTTCAGTGAGGAGTGAGGAATTAGGAGTGAGGAGTTAGGAGTTAGAAGTTAGGAGTTAGAAGTGATTATTTGTGCGCAGTAAGATTTTGTATTTGAAGTTTGTCGTTCTAACTGCCTAATTATCAATTGTCAATTGTCAATTATCAATTGAAATCTAGGTTTTAGGTTAACCCAACTGCGTAGACTACGATGATTATCAGGCAGAAAAATGTGCAGATGTTGCGCGCTAGAAGCCAGCGAATTAGGAACCAATCGATGCCAGCCTGCACATAGTCGCTCCATTTGCCCATCGGACCCATCCACCAGCGCGGCGAGTTGATGCAGGGTTTGTTTTGTGTGAAACAATAGGTGGAATAGATCAGATAGATGGACATGGGCAGTGTGGCGAGCGTGAGCAGATACCATGCGCTCCACCATTTTAGCACGATGCCAACGCCCAAAAGCAGGAACGGCAATAGGGCAAACAGTGCCACGAACGCCACCATCACGCTTGGGCGACGCAGCAGACGCGCAAAAGTCATTTTGCCAAGTGCGGCATCGGCATTCACCTCCATTACCGAATGGACATACAAAATGTTGGTGACCAAGCAGCCCACCGCCAAGCTGATGCAGAACATGGGCCACGAAAAGATTTGACCCGTCATGGCAGCCTGCACGCCAAGCATGTTCAGCGGACCAAACATCAGCCCAATGACCAACTCGCCAAAGCCATGATAACCCAATTCGAGCGGTTTGCCCGAATAACTGATGCCCAGCAACAGCCCAAGCAACGCATAAAGCACAATGCCGAGCGTGGCTTGCCAGCCGTTGATGATCCATTGCGCAACCAGTGCCACTGCGCCCATGGTGGCGGCAAAAGCCAAAAAGCAGACCACCGCCCAACCGAGCGCATGCAGCGTGGTAGAGCCATCGCGAAGGTAGTTGCACTTGTCCGCTCGGGCGCGAATGCTCTCCGAACAGATCTCGGAACGAATGCGCGAATCGTGTTTGAAATCGAAATAGTCGTCGGCCAGATTCATGCCCAAATGCGCTGCGCATACGCCCAAAAGCACGGGCAGTGCCAGCCACCAAACAAAACCATCTTGCCCAATGCACAGCACAATGGCCGTGAGGCAGGGCAGTGCCGACTGTGGCAGCGAAATATCGCGACTATTTTTCAACCAAAAGTGTAGAGTGTTCATTTTTTTTGAATAAATTTGACCACAAAGTTACACATTTTTTGTCAACCTCTGTAAGGCTAAAAAATCGCGGGAAATGGCATAAGGATTTGTGTAACTCGTTGTTTTTTAGAAAAAACGTTTTTGTGAAAATAGTGGCAAAAATATCATTGCAAAATGTACCCCTAAAAACAGGAAAGGCGGCAAATTTTCTTCACCGCCTTTCGCTTTTATAATTCCCGAATTAAGCGCACACTGCGCCCATAGGACCTGTCGTATGGGGTCTGCGGATTAAAGTAAATAGTCTCGCCGACAATAAGAATGAGTATGTCTGTCTCGTCGTTCTCTGTACTCGACCAATAGAAGCCGCGATCCTGAACATTGTATACATCCGTATCATTGCGACTTCCCGCAGCAGGCAAAAATATGGCGCCATGGGCTTCCATTTGCTCCCACTGTGTGGTTGTGTATACGTTGTTTGTATAACTATTGTGACCTGATTTGAAGGTTATTCCATCGGATACGCTAAAACTATCTGGTAACAAAATTAGTCCCTTTACGTTGTTTACTGTGGCTAATCCATAAAGATTGCTCGCATTGTCGCGAGTTTGAAATACATAGACCCATTCGTTTGTAGTCGGTGTTTGCCAAGTGTTCGCTGCATAGTTTCCAATTACATTCGTTCCCCAATCGGTGAAAGTAGAGTAGTCATTTGCATTTCTACTGGTTTTAGTGGGATCATCACCCGTTCCCCATCCGAAAAGATCTATCCAACCATCGTAGTAAGAATCAATGTTTTGATTTTCACTTCCGATACAATCATATTGATGTTCGGCAAAACGCCAAGTTTTGTCGGGGTCGGTTTGGTATTGTAGGTTGCCTGGAGAGAATACTATTCTTCTCGTTGCAGAAACTGTGAAACATGGATCGAACCACTGCGCATAGAGCGTGGTGTTTTCTTTCAGAATGATGGGCGAGCCAGCCTCGTAGGCGATGCCTGTGCCATCGGGTTGGGTATTCCATGCGAGGAACCAATAGCCAGTGCGTGTGAAGGCGCACTCTTTCACGCTCGTAACTAGCTGGCTCCAAATTGTTTCGGTGTCCATAGTGCCTTCGCCGCCGTTGGCATCGTAGGTCAGCGTGTAGTCGTTTTCGCCATAGGTGGTGCGCGGTAAAATCAGTTTTGTGCCGTCAATCAGTGTGATGGTGGCATCGCTTTCGGTGAATTCAATTTTTTGGAAGAAACTTTTGCCTGTATCGCCTGTGGCTTGACCGAGCGTGACCCATGTGGCGCCATTGTCGTACGAAATTTGCCAATAACCCGTTTCGTCAATCTGCAGCAATGGCGTGATGCCCGTTGCGCCATCGGCACCAGTTACGGACAGCGCATTGCCGGCTGTGTCTTTCAAGATTTCGCCATCTATCGTCCAATAGTAGATGCTATCGGTGTCCTGTTTTGCGCCAACTACGGGCGAATAACCGTCAGCTCCTGTTGTGCCGCTTTTCAGCGTAACCACTTTCCCGCTCACAAAAGTGATGGTGTAGCCATCGGTCTCGTTGCCTGCAATGCTCGCAATCATGTCGTTTTGTTGCAACGCGGTGATGAGTGTTTGTAGCGTGGCGATGTCGCTGTTCAGCTGCTTGCATTGTGCTTCGAGTGCCTCGACGCGCGTTTGCAGGTCGGCAACGTCGCCTTTCAAGCCATCAATATCGTTCAAAATATCTTTGTGGCAGGCGGTCAGCGCCAATGCCATCAGAATAAGACAAAATCCAAATTTTTTCATAGCCAAATTTTATTGTAAATCTTTCACCAAACGCACACTCATGCCGAAAGTGACAGAATTTGCGTCGTTCAATCGTAGCATGTGGTTGTTGTACGGGCTTCCGAAGTTGAGATAGTAGCCAGAATCTTTGTTGCTAAATGGTGTGCTAGTCCAGTAGTTGCCCTCGGTCGACGAAAAATAATACGGTTCGTTGTTTCGCAATCCAGCGGCTGGCAAGAAAATGGCGCCGTTGTTTTCCATTTCGGTCCATTGCTCGAGGTCGAGCACATTTTTGTCGAAACTGGTCGTGCCAGGCTCGATGGTGATTCCCGTGGGCGAAACCCATTCATCGGGTAGAATAATTACACCGCCCACGCCATTTATGGTGGCAAAAGCGTAGAGCGATGCCGCGTTGGCGCGTTTTTGGAACAGATAGATCCATTCGCTGTTGCTGAGCGTGCGCCAACTGTTGGCGGCATAGTTTCCAATCACATTTGCGCCCCAATCGGTAAAGGTGTAGAAATCGCTAAAATTGCCAGTGTATTTGGTGGGATCGTCGCCCGTGCCCCAGCAGAAAAGATCGAGCCAGCCGTTGTAGTTGCTGGCGATTTTCTCGTTGTTTTTGCCAACGATGTCGTACTGATGCAGGGCAAAACGCCAAGCTTTGTTTTGTGGGTGATATTGCAAATTGCCCGGCGAGAAAACTACCACGCTATCGTCGGCAACGGAGAATTTTATGTGCAGTTCCCACTGCGCATAGAGCGTGACGTCTTTGGTCAGAACCAATTCGTCGCCTGCCGTGCAGACTGCACCTGTGCCATCGGCTTTCGAGTTCCAACCAGTGAAAACGAAATAGGTGCGGCTGAAGGCGTTGTCTTTCACCACAGCCACTTGCTGCCTGTCGTAATCCTCTGCCTCCATAGTGCCTTCGCCGCCGTTGGCATCGTAGGTCAGCGTGAAAATGTCGGTGGTGCGGCGCACTTGCAGCGTGATCTCGTCCGAAAGTTTGAAGTAGATATAGCCGTCGTCGTAGGTTACATCAAGAAACATGGCGCTGCCGCTGTCGCCTGTGGCGTAGATCAATTGCTGTTCGTTGCCGCCAATGTTCAGATACCAATAGCCATCGTTTTCGTCGATTCGCAGCGTGGGCGAAACGCCATCTTCGCCATAGACGGGTAGCGCGTTGCCATCGGCATCTTTCAAAAACTCGCCATCGAGTGTCCAATAGTAAATGCCATCGTCGCCCTGTTTCACGCCAATGGCTGGCACTGCGGCATCAGCGCCTTTTGCACCATTGTAGACGGTTATAGCACCATTTTTCTGAAACGAAATGGTGTAGCCAATCACTGCGTCACCCTCTTTTATCTCGGCAATGGCAGTGATGTGATCGTTTTGCTGCAGCGCTGCCACTATGGTTTGCAGCGCACCGATGTTGGTGTTCATCTGCTTGCAGAGCGTTTCGAGTGCCTCGACGCGCGTCTGCAGGTCGGTAACATCGCCTTTCAAGCCATCAATATCGCTTAAAATATCTTTGTGGCAAGAGGTTAGCAAGGCTACGGTTGCTAGTAGTATAAATGAAAATTTTTTCATCGTATTTTGTTTTGTTAGATTTCTTGGGCTAAACGCACACTAAACCCGTTGTACCAGTAGTCGATGTTCCCCGGATAGAGGGAACTACCGCGGAAGTAGAGGTAGTACCCTATATCCGCATCGTACACCGTACTATACCAATAGCGACCGAACGACTGAACATCGTACACACTCGTACCATTGCGGCAGCCCGCAGCAGGCAAAAAGACTGCGCCTGCTAATTCCATCTGCTGCCACTGAGTGGTATTATACCCATTGTTTTTATAAGTAGCAGTGCCTGCATTGAAGGTAAGACCATTTGGCAGAGACCAACTATCGGGCAATAGAATAAGTCCTTT
>CAVHRT010000019.1:0-22628 GCA_963638355.1 Flexilinea sp.
ATCTTTTAATTACGCCTAATCCTTCAACTTCAGAGATTACAATAACAATTGAAAATCAGATAAATAAAAATGCAGTCATTGCGATTGCCAATATGAATGGGCAAATTATTAAGCGACAAGATGGATTTTGCTTAGGACAAAACTTAAATGTTACAGATTTGCCTGGTGGGCAATACATTGTATGCATACAAGTTGACAACAAAAGGTATTTGGAAAAATTTATAAAAAAATGAAAAGATTTTTTAGTTCTATACTAATGATAGTGGGAATATGTACTACTATATTTGCTGATGTGCCAGAAGGAATTCTTAATGGTAGATTTTCGATAGAAGAAAATAAACAAATTAGATTTTCTAAGGGTAACTTACAGTATTATTGCTCTAGTGCGACATGGAAATTTGCAGATAGTCAATTAACATTTATTGGGGAAGCAAATACAAACATTTCGACCTCATACGAAGGCTGGATTGATTTATTTGGATGGAGTAATGAAACTACGAATTATGGCATAACAGGGTCAAACAGTAGCAACGATTATAGTGGCGCTTTTTACGATTGGGGCAATGCTGCAATTGTAAATGGCGGGAATAAAGCAAATTTATGGAGAACACTAACAAGTGAAGAATTCAATTATTTGCTCAAGAGTAGAAATGATGCACAAAATCTGTTTGGAACTGCAAAAATAGGTACAATTGAAGGAATTGTTCTACTCCCCGATACATGGAAGGCCCCAGATGGAGTAACTTTCATTTCTGGCACAAGTGACTTTGCCGAAATTACATCCGACAATTGGGAAAAAATGCAGCATGCAGGAGCAGTGTTTTTACCCAAAGCGGGAGTGCGCGCCTATGCTTTTAATAGTATAACATATTTGCCTACTTTGGCATATTGGACTGCGACAACTGAAAATGAGTCAAATGCTAATTGCTTAATACTTGGAACATCAGGAATTGGTATTCAAGCAGGCGATCGTTTTCAGGGTTTACCTGTCCGCCTCGTTTACGATGTGCCAAGCGAAGATACGCCAACAGCCTTGCAAGATGTTGAGAATGTGGATATCTATACCGAAAATGGTCGCATTGTCTGCAATAGTGAGTTCCAGATTTTTGACCTGCTTGGTCGCGATGTAACCTGCATGAATGGGCAATTAAACGGCATTTATGTTGTTAAAGTAGGAGATAAAGCGCAGAAAGTGATTGTGCGATAGCCTCCCCTAGCCCCCTCAATAGGTTAGAGGTGAGAGTTTATAGATTATAGAGGACGGCTTTCGAACTTGGTTCGAGAGCCGTCCTTTTTATTCAATGTTACAATAAATCAATGATTTAATGATTGTAATGGCTCTGCAGCCCCCGTCTTTATTCCTTTGTCTTTACTCTTTACTCGCTTTCTTGCGACTCATATCTTGCGACTTGCCACTCTCGCCAAAAAATCGTATCTTTGCCGTTTGAATGGTACTGAACTACATCTGGATAGGATTTGTACTGATAGCGGTGCTGGTGGCGCTGCTGCAGTTATGCTTTGCTGGCGATGGCTCGGCGCTGAATGCCGTGATGGACTCGCTGTTTTCGTCGGCGCGCACAGGTTTTGAAGTGTCCATTGGACTTACGGGCGTGCTAGCGCTGTGGCTCGGCATTATGAAGATAGGCGAACGCAGCGGTGCAGTGGGCTTTTTGGCGCGCATCACATCGCCATTTTTCAGCAAAATTTTTCCCGAAGTGCCGCAAGGTCACCCCGCCATGGGAACCATGTTTATGAACCTTTCGGCCAACATGTTGGGCCTCGACAATGCCGCCACGCCGCTCGGTCTGAAAGCGATGAAAGAGCTTCAGGAACTAAATCCGAAGAAAGATACCGCCTCAAATGCCGAAATCATGTTTTTGGTGCTGAACACATCGGGGCTCACGCTCATTCCCATCACCATAATGACCTACCGCGCGCAGTACGGTGCCGCCAACCCAAGCGATGTATTTCTGCCCATTCTGATGGCGACATTTTTCTCGTCGTTAGTGGGATTTGTAGCAGTGGCTATTTCGCAGAAAATCAACATTTTTCAACGCAACATAGTGCTTACTTTGGGCGGGCTCACGGCATTGATTGTGGGCATGATAGCACTATTTTCGCAGATGGAGCGCAAGACCATGACCACCTGCTCCACCATCATCACCAGCGTTACGCTGTTGGGCATTATCAGCGCATTCGTCATTGCTGGCATGGTGAAAAAAGTGAACGTCTACGACGCGTTCGTCGAAGGTGCGAAAGATGGTTTCAAAGTGGCAGTTGGCATCATACCCTATTTAATTGCGATACTGGTCGGCATTGGCATGTTCCGCGCCTCGGGAGCGATGGATTGGCTGCTGCAGGGCATTGCGTGGCTGTTTGCCGCCATCGGTTGCGACACCGATTTTGTGGGCGCACTCCCCACGGCTTTGATGAAGCCCCTGAGCGGCAGCGGCGCTCGCGGCATGATGTTGGATGCCATGGGTTCGTACGGCGCCGACTCGTTCGTCGGGCGGCTATCGTGCATTGTACAAGGCAGCACCGACACCACATTCTACATTCTTGCGCTCTATTTCGGCTCGGTTGGTATCACCAAAACGCGCAACGCATTGGTCTGCGGTCTGATTGCCGATGCGGCAGGAATTATTGCAGCAATCTTGATCGGTTACCTCTTCTTTCATTAATTAAGAATTTTGAATTTAGAATTAAGAATAGGGTAAATTCAGCCAACAGCAAAAAATTTAGTTTGCCGAAAGTCATAGTCAAAGTTCATAGTCAAAAAGTCTTTATTCTTTAATCCTTACTCTTTACTCAAATGATATCATACAACACCGAAAATGTGAAAATGCCTGCTCTAAAAAAGCGCGAGGTGAATGCTTGGATTCGGGCAGTGGCAGCGAAATATGGCAAAAAAGTGGGCGAAGTGGCGTACATTTTTTGCGACGATGCCAAAATTCTCGAGGTCAATCGCCAATATCTGCAGCACGACTACTACACCGACATCATAACATTCGACTACTGCGAGGGCAACACACTGCACGGCGACATCTTCATCAGTCTCGACACAGTGCGAAGCAATGCGCAGGAGTTTGGCGTGTCGTTCGACAACGAGCTGCACCGCATACTGATTCACGGCATTCTGCACCTGTGCGGGCAAAACGACAAAGCCCCAGCCGACCACGAAGAGATGACGCGAAAAGAGAATGAAGCGCTGGCGTTAATCGGAGATTAACGCAATTTCTAATTTGAAAATTTGAAGATTTGAAAATTATCGGCATTCACACCAACTGCAAAACATTTTGACTATAGCAGTCCCAAACCAGAAACTTAGAAACTAACAGAAACAACTCTGAAATCTGTGAAATTCATATCGAAAATAGGCGGAAAACGTGCGCTGGCACTCTATGTGCTGGCAGGCGCATTGGCCATGAGTTGTGCCAATCGCGGTAGCGGTCCACAAGGCGGTCCCAAGGACGAGATGCCGCCAGTTCCGCTATCGTCGAAGCCCGAAAACGGCGCGCGCAATGTGAACAAACAGCGCATCGAGATCGTGTTCGACGAGATAGTAGTGCTGGACGACGCTTACAACAAAGTGGTAGTGTCGCCGCCGCAGAAAAAAGCCGCCATCACCAAAGCATACGGCAAAAAAGTGGCGATAGAATTGAGCGATTCGCTGCTGCCCGACTGCACCTACATTGTCGATTTTGCCGACGCCATAGTCGACAACAACGAAAAAAATCCGCTGAAAGATTACTACTTCACCTTCAGCACGGGCGGCGCGCTCGACTCGCTGATGGTAGGCGGAATGGTGGTCGATGCCAAGACGCTCAATCCCATTTCGGGCATTGTGGTGGGCGTGCATTCCAATCTTGATGATTCGGCATTCACTGCGTTGCCGTTCGACCATATTGCCAAGACTGGCAGCGACGGCCATTTCTGGCTAAAAGGCATACCGTCAGGTACTTATCGCATCTACGCACTGACCGATATGAACAACAACTATCGCTACGATCAGCCCACCGAAACGCTGGCGTGGAGCGACTCGTTGGTCGTGCCGAACCTCGAATTCACCGAAACGCTCGACACCATTTGGCGCGACTCGGTAACCATCGACACCATTGTAGCACACAGTCACCCGAAATATACCAACAACATAGTGCTGCGCAGTTTTGCCATGGATTACAAGCGTCAAAGTTTTGTGAAAGCCATGCGCCCCGAGCAACATCAGTTGGTGCTCTATTTCACTGCGCCCGTCGACACGCTGCCAGAGATTGAGCCGCTGAATTTTTCGCTTGAGGGCAACTATTTGCTGCAGACCAACCCAACGCGCGACACGCTCATCTACTGGCTGCGCGACACGCTGCTGTGGCAGATGGACACGCTGCAATACACGCTGCGCTATCAACATACCGATTCGCTGGAACAACTCGCTTGGCAAACCGACACACTCAACACCGTCTATCGCCACAAAAAAGCTGCCGAGAAAAAGAGCAACAAACGCAAAAGAGATGACGAAAACAAGCAGAAAAAGATTGAATTCTTGAAAGTTGCCACCAACACCTCCACCGCATTCGACCTTTACAAGCCTGTGCGGCTCACTTTCGATGTGCCAACGACCATTAGCGATTCGGTGCAAGTACTTGTAGAACAGCAAGTTGATACGCTTTGGCAACCAATTGATGCGCCATTGCAGCGCGCCGACAGTTTGGGCATGGCGTACGAAATTCGTTACGCTTGGCAGCCAGAAAAGAGTTACCGCGTCAGCATCGATTCGGCGGCGTTTGTGAGCCTGACGGGTTTGCACACCAACAAACTTCAGCAGACATTGAAGGTGAAATCGCTCGAGAGTTATGCCACATTCTACCTGATTTTCCCGAATCTCGAAGGAAACGAGATTGTAGAACTGCTCGACAAGAACGAAAAAGTGGTGCGCACGTTGCCCGCCAAAGCCGAGACCGTTTTTGAGTATCTCGACCCAGGCGAATACTATCTGCGGCTTTTCGTCGATGCGAACGGCAACGGCGTGTGGGACGCGGGTTCGTATGCCGAGCACCGCCAGCCTGAAGAGGTTTTCTACTACGAATACAAACTGGCCATGCGCGCCTTTTGGGATGTGGAGGAACATTGGGACTATCGCGCCCTGCCTATTACCAAGCAGAAACCAAAAGAGTTGATTGAGGCCGCACAGAAGAAGAAAAAGTGAAATTGAAAACTAAAATATGGATTGCAGTGGGCGTAATTGCTGCATTGCTGATTGCGCAAATGTGGTGGCACCCATCGGAGAGCAGGCTGCAAGATGGCGACATTGTTTTTCGTGGCACAAATCCTGCGCTGCTCGGTCTCACGCTCTCGCCATGGACGCATTGCGGCGTGCTGCACAAAGAAAATGGTCAGTGGATGGTCTACGAAGCCATTGGAAAGCAACATAAGAAAATTTCGCTCAAAAAATGGAGAAGGCACGAAGCACCCTACATTTTTCGAGTAATGCGCCCGAAAAAAGCACTCACCGACGCGCAAAAGAGCAAAATTATAAATCGCGTTTCAAACTTGGCTGGCAGGAAATACGACCATTGTTACAGTTGGACCGATCAGGAGCAATACTGTTCCGAATTGGTTTGGAAAGGCTACAAAGCAGCTGGCATCGAACTGTCTGAACCACGAAAAGTAAAAACATTTTTCGTTTACAAGATATTGCCGGACGCCATTCTGGGAAAAATCGTGAAAAGTTGCATTCTTACTGGCAATCAGCCCATGGTTCCGCCCTGCGACCTAGTAAACTCAAGCAAGCTAAAACGCGTTTGGTAGAGTAATCCGTTGGAGCCACAACTTGGGACTTGAATTTTTGCGATAAGCGAGCGCAGAACCAAACTTGTTTGAGTTATGCCGAGCGTAGCAAAAATCTTACGAAGTAAAAACCTGAAGCCTGAAGCCAATTAAATAATTGGAAATTAAACAATTAGGTAATTAAAATTATGAAAATCCTTGTAGTCGACGACGAGCGTAGCATTCGCAATACGCTGAAAGATATTCTGGAATTTGAAAAATACGAGGTCGATTTGGCCGAAGACGGCTTGATTGCGCTCGAAAAAGTGAAGACGACCACCTACGACGCCATCTTCATCGACATCAAAATGCCACAAATGGACGGCATCGAGGTGCTTGAAAAGATGCGCAACGACGGCATCGAAACGCCCATTGTGATGATTTCGGGACACGGAACCATCGAAACGGCCGTGGAGTGCATCAAAAAAGGCGCATACGAATTCATCGAAAAGCCAATAGACCTGAACCGCCTGCTGGTGGTCACGCGCAACGCATTGGACAAGACCAATCTGGTGGCGCAGACCAAGATGTTGAAGAAAAAAGTGGATCGCAAATATGCCATGATTGGCGAATCAGAGCCGATGCAGCAACTGCGCGCGCTCATTGCCAAAGTAGCGCCAACCGATGCTCGCGTGCTGATAACGGGCGACAACGGCACTGGCAAAGAGGTCGTGGCGCGACAGATTTTCGAACTCAGCAACCGCAACACTGCGCCGTTCGTCGAAGTGAACTGCGCCGCCATTCCATCGGAACTGATTGAAAGTGAACTATTTGGGCACGAAAAAGGTGCGTTCACATCGGCCATAAAAACGCGCGCTGGAAAATTTGAGCAAGCCAACAACGGCACCATTTTCCTCGACGAGATTGGCGACATGAGCCTCTCGGCACAAGCCAAAGTGCTACGCTGTCTGCAAGAAAATGTGATCTCGCCCGTGGGCAGCGACAAGATGATAAAAATAAACGTCCGCGTGATAGCCGCCACCAACAAAAATCTGCAAAAAGAGATCGAAGAAGGGCGCTTCCGCGAGGACCTTTTCCACCGCCTGAACGTCATTCCAATTCACGTGGCATCGCTGCACGAGCGCGCCGACGACATTCCGCTGCTGGTCAACCATTTTGCCGAGCAGATTTGCGAAGAACAGGGCATCGCCATCAAAACATTCGAACCGAAAGCCGTGGAGCTGCTCAAGGCACAACCGTGGCACGGCAATGTGCGCGAACTGCGCAACGTAGTCGAACGCCTCATCATACTCTCTGGCAAAGAGGTTACCGCCGACGATGTGAAGATGTTTGCGTGAAATTGCGAGTAAAGAATAAGGACAAAGGAGTAAAGACGGGGGGCTGCGACACATTCAATGATTCGATGATTCAATAATTCGATGATTGATATTGCGGTGAATTTGTCCAACAAACAAGAGCAAAAAATAGAAATTATGCACCTAATAATCAACGACTTACAAGAAATAAATGCCGTAGCGCAGCAGTTTGTTGCGGTCATGCATGGGCGCACGCTTTTTGCGTTCTATGGCGAGATGGGCGCGGGCAAAACCACCTTCATCAAAGCCATTTGCGAAGTGCTGGGCGTGCAAGATGTGGTGAATTCGCCCACCTTTTCGATAGTGAACGACTACGCCACCGCCACGGGCGAACATATCTACCATTTCGATTTCTACCGTCTGAAAACGCCACAAGAGGCGCTCGATTTTGGCGTGGAAGAGTATTTTGCCAGCGGTTCGCTCTGCCTGATGGAGTGGCCCGAGCAAATTGGCACGCTCCTGCCCGACGATGTTGTACGCGTCGAGATCAAAGTAGAGAAAGATGGTAGCCGTGTCGTAGAAATTTGCTAACTTTGCAGGCTGAAAAATAGAGGTCAGTGGGGCGGTCTGTCGCGTACAATGTCAGAGTTGTGCGAGGAAAGTCCGGGCAACGCAGGGCAGCCATGCTTCCTAACGGGAAGTGGGTCGTGAGATTCAATCAGCGTTACAGAAAGAAAACCGCCTTCGGGCAAGGGTGAAACAGGCGAGGCAAGAGCTCACCGCTTGTGTGGCGACACGCAAGGCTACGGCGCATCATGGGTTGAAAGACCAAGTAAACCGACGTTACGAGAGCGGCCCGCTCCAGTCGGAGGGTAGGTCGATAGAGGCAAGTGGCGACATTTGTTCGAGATAGATGACAGACTTCGTGCCACGCGTACGAAACAAAACCCGGCTTATAGCCCCACTGGTCTTTTTTTGATTAAAAGATTTCAGATTTCAGATTTCAGATTTCAGATTGGGGTAACCACAGCTAACTACGAAAAATAAACACGGACGTGGCATGCCGCGTCTCTACAAATAAAGCACACAGAAACCTTAATTTTTATCCTCCCCCTTGGGGAAACGAGGGGGTATATCAAAATGAAAAAACACACTATTCTTTTCTGCGCCATTGCACTTTGTGCTACAGGATTGCGCGCCGAAGCACCAGCCAACTACTACGCCTCAGCCGAAGGCAAAACAGGCGAAGCGTTGCGCCAAGCACTCTACAAAATCATCAGCGGACACACCAATGTGGGCTACGACGGACTTTGGAACGCCTACAAAACCACCGATGTCGATGCAAGCGGCAAAATCTGGGATATCTACTCCACTTGCTCGTTTAGCACAGGCGACAAATGCGGCAGTTACGGCAGCGTTTGCGACTGCTACAACCGCGAGCACACCGTACCACAAAGTTGGTTCGGCAGCGGCAACATGAAAGCCGACCTTTTCAATGTCTACCCCACCGACGGCAAAGTAAATGGTCAGCGCAGCAACTACCCCTACGGAGAATGCTCTAGCGGAAAAAATCTTGGCGGAAAAGCTCTCGGCAAATTAGGCACGTCAACTTTCAGCGGCTACACATCGGTTGGAACCGTTTTTGAGCCTGTCGACCAATACAAAGGCGACCTCGCCCGCAGCGCATTCTACTGCGCCACAGCCTATGCCAACGACGCCTCGAGTTGGGGGCACACTTTTGGCAGCACCAGCGGTTTGAGCGCATATGGCATCGCACTTTTCATGAAATGGACACGCAACGATGCCGTTTCGGAGAAAGAGATCGATCGCAACGACGCCGTTCAAGTCAAGCAGAAAAACCGCAATCCATTCATCGATCACCCAGAGTTGGCAGAGTACATTTGGGGCGATAAAAAAGGTCAGGCATGGTACAGCAATGGCTCTACTGCCATCAAAACAAGCACGATTGCTGGGCTAGAGATCTATCCAAATCCTGCGAAAGATTTTGTAACCATCACCGCCGAAGCCGAAGAAATCAGTTACAGCATTGTTTCGCTATCAGGACAGACATTTGCGCAGGGCAACATCACCTCGGGACAAACCATCAGCCTCGAAAATCTGCAAACGGGCGTTTATCTGCTGAAAATCAATGCCGATGGCCGCCAGCAAGTTGAGAAACTGCTCATTACGAAATAAAGGTGAGAGGTTAGAGTTGAGAGGTTATAGGAAATTAGGAATTAGGAATAATTCAGATTCCAAATGCAAAAAAATACACGGACGTGGCATGCCGCGTCCCTACAATCTGATTCGACAGCAGATAGCAAAACAATAGAAACAGAAATTGCGCCAGCAATTTCGAGGAACTTAGGAACAATAGAAACTTTTTTAGGCTCTTACTAGTGCGTTCAACTCGTCAACCCATCAGCTAAAAAAATGGACGAAACACAATACACCAACGAACCACAACGCAAGCACGAATCGGCTGGCGCAGCGTGGATTTTTGCAGCCATCGTAGCAATCCTATGCTTGGGCGCTGCGGCATTCTTTTTCTGGCAAAAGTCGAAAACCACCGAAGCCGAAATGGCAGAAATGGTGGAGCAGATGACCTACGAAAAAGAGCAACTCGAGGCTGAATATCAGGATCTTTCGCTCGAAATGGAAGGCTTTTCGTACAAGACGAACAACGACTCGCTGCTGCAACTGCTCAACCAAGAACAGCAACATGTGCAACTGCTGCTCGAGGAGTTACGCACCGTGAAAGCCACCAACGCACGCCGCATCGCCGAACTGAAAAAAGAGTTGGCATCGGTGCGCAAAGTGCTGGTCTACTACATTTCGCAAGTGGATTCGCTCAACACGGTGAACACCTCGCTGAAGGCTGAAAATCGCGAAGTTACAACCAAATATCATCAAGCCACCGAGACGGCAGCACAACTCGAAAAAGAGAAGCAAAAACTCACCGAAAAAGTGTCGATCGCAGCACAACTCGATGCGCGCGACATCACCGTGACCACACTCAACAAGCGCGAAAAGAAGACCACGCGCCTATCGAAAATTGCGCTGATGCAGTTCGATTTCACCATCGCCAAGAACAACACCGCCGAGCCTGGCATGAAAACTATCTATCTGCGGCTTGTTACGCCCACCGACGAGGTGATGCAAAAACGCCAGTCGGACACCTTCCGCTACGAAAACCGCAACATCGCCTTTTCGAGCAAACGCACGGTGGAATATAGCGGCGAAGATCTGCCCGTAACCATCTACTGGACCGTCGACGAGACGCTCATCGAAGGCACCTACCGCGTCGAGCTCTTTGCCGATGGCAACCTGATTGGAACCAAAAATTTTGATCTGAAAAAATGAAAGAAAACAAAGGTCCCATCATTTTTCTGACCCTTTGGGCTGCGTTTGTGGTGGCACTGCTCGTTGCCATAGTCAGCACCGACCAAGCCGCGCTGCACCAAATGCTCACGCTCGACTATCTGTCGCACTGCAGCGATGCGAGCATTGCTTTTCAAGATCATTTTTTTCGCTACATCACCTACCTTGGCGCCAGCGTTCCATTCATCGTGGGCGCACTACTGCTGTTCTACAAAGTGGGCGACGGGCTGTTTGTGATTGTGGCTCAATTGGTTACCACGCTTTTTGTTTTTCCAGTGAAAAAGATTGTTGCTGCGCCGCGTCCGAGCCTCTATTTCTCCGAAAATTTTCCTGACATCACACTGCACCAAGTCGATGGCGTGCATCTGCACCACATGAATAGTTTTCCGTCGGGACACACGGCGGCCGTCTTCTCGCTGATGCTCTGCCTCACATTCATCTGCCGCAAAAAACCGTGGACTGCCCCACTCTTTTTCGTCTTGGCAGCGGCAACCGCCTATTCGCGCATCTATCTATCGCAACATTTTGCCGAAGATGTGTGCTGTGGCGCAGTTTTTGGCGTTCTCGCCACCCTTCTCACCGCCTACTTCTACTATCGATATCCGAAAAATTGGGAGCAAAAGCCGATTTATAAGTTGAAAAGTAACAAGTAGCAAGTAGCAAGATTGGGATACTGCAAATAAAAATCTGCAAAGCGCAATTACCGATATTATTCATTTTTCATTTTCATTGTTTATTTTGCGCCAAAGTACAAAAGCCCCATTTCACGCCACTATCAATTGAAAGATGATTTACACTCAACAGTATAAGATCATTCCGCAGGAGGTCGATTTCACCTGTCGTCAGTCGCTGCCATCGCTGGGCAACTGCCTGCTCGATGCAGCAAGTCTGTCGGCCGCCACATTCGGTTTGGGGCTAAACGATCTGAGTCAGCGCGGACTCACTTGGGTGGTGTCGCGCCTGCACATCAGCCTGAAACGCAGTGCACGACTGCAAGAAGTCATCACCATCGACACTTGGCCGCGCGACTGCAACAGACTAGCCTCGGCGCGTTACTACCGCATCACGGGCGACGACGGCGCAGTCATTGGCAACTGCACATCGCTCTGGTCGGTCATCAATTTCGAAACACGCCGCCCCGTCGACCTGCTCACCGAAGCCGATTTGCGCCCATTCATCACCGAACAGGAGGTGGACACGCGTCTGCCCATGCGCATCGACGAACTGCACTCCGAACCCATCGCCACACACACCGTGCGCTACAGCGACCTCGATTTCAATGTGCACACCAACAGCATGAAATATGTGCAATGGATGCTCGACACACTGCCACTCGAACAATTCCAACATCGGCACATCGCTGCATTCGACATCAACTACGCACACGAGGCGCGATTTGGTCAAGAGGTGAAAATCCTGCGCAACGAGATTGATGGCGGCTACCATTTCGACCTGAAATCAGACGAAAACAAGTCGTTCTGCAAAGCCAAAATCCTGTTCGAAAACGACTAAAAATCCGTTTTTCGCAAAAAAATCGCCAAAAATTTTGCTTTGTCAAAAAAGTTTCGTAACTTTGCAAATTGCGATAGATAATAAAAAATAAAACCTATAGATTATGAAATTCACCGTATCAAGCACGGCTCTATTGAGTCGTCTACAAGCAGTTGGGCGCGTCATTCTCAGCAAAAATAGCCTAGAGATTCTCAACAATTTTCTGCTGAGAGTTGAAGGTAACACGCTCACCATCACGGCTTCCGACTTGGAAACCACACTCATAACTTCGCTCGAAGTGCAAGCCTCGGCCGACATCTGCTTGGCCATCGATGCTAAGCTGCTCACCGAATCACTCAAAGAGTTTTCGGAGCAACCACTGCAGTTCGAGATCGACGACGAGAACCTTTCGGTAGTGCTGAAAACCGACAATGGTAACTACAACTTCATCGGCAAACGCGGCAACGAGTTCCCACAACTGCCAGCCCTTGGCGACGAGGCACAATCGTTCAGCATGCCTGTGAATGTGCTGACAAACGGCGTTTCGCGCGCATTGTTCGCCACCGCCACCGACGATCTGCGTCCAACCATGACGGGCATTCTGTTCGACATCAAACCAGAGAACATCACCTTTGTTGCCACCGACGCTCACAAACTGGTGCGCTGCATCAACACGCAGATTAAGAGCGAAATCGAAGCCACATTCATTCTGCCAAAAAAACCTGCAACGCTCATCAAATCGATTATCGGCAAAGACGAAAGCGATGTAGAAGTCCGTTTCGACAAGAAAAACATCATTTTCGAACTGCCTTTGTACACCATAGTTTGCCGCCAAATCGAAGGTCGCTACCCGAACTACAATGGTGTAATTCCGCAAAATAGTCCGTTCAAACTCACAGTCGACCGCCTGACGCTGATAAACGCCGCCAGACGCGTGCATGCCTTTTCGAACCAAGGCACAGAACTTGTGAAATTTGCCATCAGTGCCGATAACATTGTGATAACCGCGCAAGACGTCGACCTCTCGACCTCGGGCGAAGAGACCATTCCTTGCCAATACGAAGGCGATCCGCTAGAAATCGGTTTCAAAGAGCCATTCCTCGTCGAGATTCTGAACAACATCAACAGTGCCGATGTTGTGCTGCACCTCATCGACCAATCGCGCGCTGTAACCATTGAACCGATCGAAAACGAGAAAGACGAAAACCTGCTGATGCTGCTGATGCCAATGATGCTGAATCAGATTTAAGCATGTCCGCAGCACGACAAATAGAATCGGAGCTTTCAACTTTTTATCCGCAAGGAGAGTTGAAGGCTCTTGTTCGTTTGCTGCTCTACGAAGTAGCAGGCTGGGAGCCAACCGACCTGCTCACCCACCCCGAATGGACGCTCACGCCTGCGCAACAAGCCCAGATTGACGATGCCGTGGCGCGACTGAAACGCTACGAGCCGATTCAGTACATTGTTGGACACGTCGATTTTTGCGGAGCGACGATTTCTGTCGACAAAAATGTGCTGATTCCGCGCCCAGAGACGGCAGAATTAGTCGATTTAGTAGAAAAAAATGTGTCGAAAAATGCTCGTTTGCTCGACATTGGCACAGGCAGCGGCTGCATTGCCATTGCGCTAGCCAAACGCCTGCCCGAGGCGCACATCACCGCCTGCGACATTTCGGACGATGCTCTAAATCTCGCCAAAAAAAATGCCGAACAAAACGGTGTGAAAATCGATTTCGAGAAAATCGACATACTGAATGCGCCCGAAATCAGCCAAAAATTCGATGCCATAGTGAGCAATCCGCCCTACGTGATGCAGCGCGAAAAAAGCCAAATGCAGCCAAATGTGCTCGACTACGAACCCGCGCTAGCACTCTTCGTTGCCGATGATAATCCGCTGATTTTCTACGACCGCATTGCCGATTTTGCCAAAACGAGCCTTGCCAACAACGGCGAACTTTTCTTCGAGATAAATCACCTGCTCGCCCACGAAACTGCCGAACTGATGCTGGAAAAAGGCTTTAACAGCGCGGAATTGGTGAAGGATTGCTTCGAGAAAGAGAGATTTTTGATAATGAGGAGTGAAAGTTAACATGAAACGCTACTGCATCATATTTTTCAGTCTGCTGCTGATTTCGTGTTCGAAACAGTCGGAGAGTCTGCAGCCGAACACGCCTGTTGGCAATTTCGAGGCGTTATGGCAAATTGTCGACGAAAAATACTGCTATTTCGACGAGAAAAACATCGATTGGGACGCTATTCACAACCAATATCTGCCGCAAATTGAAGCCCTCGACACCAAAGATGAGCGCGCGCTTTTTCGAGTTTTGGCAAGCATGCTCGATTCGTTGCGCGACGGTCATGTGAACCTCTACTCCGATTTCGATGTTTCGCACACCACATCGTGGTACGATTCGCTGCCCGTAAGCTACAACAGTACGCTGATTTCCAACTACTTAAGCGATTATCAGACGGCAGGCGGCCTCTATTACACGCGCCTTGCCAACGACCGCATCGGCTACATTCGTTATAGTTCGTTCGAGAGCAGTTTCACCGCACGAAATATGTGGTATGTGCTCGATTATTTCGCTGATTGTCAAGGACTTATAGTCGATGTGCGAAGCAACGGCGGCGGCAACAACGACTATGCCTACAAACTGGCGTCGACATTTTTCGAAAATAGCGAAACTGTGGGCTATTGGCAGCACAAAACTGGCAAAGGGCACAACGATTTTTCGGAACTGCAGCCCATCGAGGTCGACGCATCGCTCATGCAGTGCAAGTGGCTGCGTCCCGTGGCAGTGCTGATAAACAGCCGTTGCTACAGCGCAACCAACAGTTTTGCCAACGCCATGCGCTATGCTCCTTACGCAACGCTTGTGGGCGGACAGACGGGCGGCGGCGGCGGACTGCCAATGTCGTACGAACTACCCAACGGCTGGCTCATTCGCTTGTCGAGCGTGCCGATGTACGACCGCGACAAACGCTCCATCGAAAGCGGCATTCAGCCCGATGTAGCAGTGAACCTGACCGACGCCATGACCGCACAAGGCAAAGACGACCTGATAGAAAAGGCCATCGAAATTTTGCTTTCAGAGAAATAACTCTCTAAAAATCAATCACTTACAACCTCAGAAAATTCGCCGCTGATGGTGCGACCCGTTTCGTCGACAAATTGGCAGGAGAATGTTTGTTTGCCATCGTTTTCGGAAACGACCACTTCGCCATTGTTGATGGCATAGGCTGTTGTGCCAGCATTGAACATGGCCGAGACGATGGAATAACTGCGAACACCCGAAAATTCGTAGGTTCCCACGGGGCATTTCTCCTTAACACTAAGCGGCGCATAGAGCGTGAAAACCAGCGTAGTATCGGCGTCGGTGGCCGTGTATTGGAACTGATTAAGCGATTTCCCGCTGACATCGCCAAGAAAATCCTGCTTCAATCGCGTCGTGGCAAAAGTGTAGATTTCGGCAGGCGTCTCGCCACTGCGATCGAGGAAATCGATCTTGCCCGAAAACGAAACTACAATCGTTTCCTGATTTTTGCCCTCGAAATGTCCTTCGAGCGTGTATTCATCGCCATCGAGCGTAACCCAGAACGAGCCCGACTGCACAAAAACCACAGTCAAGCCATCGGCTGAGCGCTGCCCAACGAAAGTGCCAGTGGCGTACTGCGTGCCATCGATGGTCTGCAATTCGCCTGCGGCAAAAGTATATTCGGTGCGGCTGCTGTCGAGTTCAAAAGTATGCACAGGCACCGTGCGATTGCCCAGCGGCACATTCATATCGATGTTGAAAAAGATGCCTTCGCCCGACAGCGCGCCCTCGTCGGTGAGCAAAATCCCATCACCTAAAAGTCTGAGTACCAGATTATTAGTACCATTTTCGTAAGCATCGCCATAGTAAAGCACCGTGGCGCGCGAGAACGAAAATTCGTAGTCGAGTTTGCCCACCGTGACGCTACACGAGGTCGATTTTTTGCCGGCCGTTGCCGTGATGGTGCAACTGCCAGTGTAGACTGCGGTTACCGTGCCATCGCTCGAAACCGTTGCCACCGCCTCGTCGCTCGACGCCCACGAAACGCTGTTGTACATGGCGGCTTCAAGTGGAAGAATCACCGCCTCGAGTTGGTAGGTTTCGCCCACCTGCAGTTCGAGCGTGTTGCGGTCGACCGTAACCGACGACACAGGGTGCTTATCGCACGACACGAGCAGGAAAGCGAAGAAAACGATCGAGAGATATTTTGCGAATTTTGTCATTTCTGATTAAGAGATTTCAAATTTCAGATTTCAGATTCGATTTTTGCTCCGCTCGGCAAACTGAAAACGAGTTTTCATTTGCTCTCACTTATCGCAAAAAATCAAATTATCAGTTTCCATGTCTTTCCGCATTTGGCTTTGGTTACCGATCACTACTAACTACTAACTCCTCACTTCTAACTCCTAACTTACCAGACTGTTTCAAGGTTTTCGGAGCGATTTTTGCCGCCAAAAATGCATTTATCGAACACTGTGCCGATGACCAAACGCACCTGTTCGCGGCTGAAAGTGAGCGATTCGGTTTTTACTCGCAGAAAATCGTGCGCCACGCCAATGCGCCAAGTGCTGCGGCGGAAACGCATGTCGAGCGTGAGGGCTTGCACCACCGCCACGCGATTGTGGAACGATGCAAAATGTGCCGTGCCGCGCAGCGACGATTCCATCTCGTAGTACGACTGCCCCATTTCGGGCGCAAACATACACCCAACAAACGGCGTACGTACCATGTAACGCAGTCTGTATGCGCTGCGTTTTGCTGCAATGCGATATTCCACACCAGCCGACAGATTCAACGCCAATGCCAAATCCATGGAATAGGGTTTGTTCACCGATTTTGTAATCACACGACCATAGTAATCCACATCCGCCACACCGCCCGCCATAATGGTGAGATCGGCAATTGGTTTATAGCCATAGTGCGCCCCCCAGCCGCCACGCGCGCCAAAACCGAGCAGTGAATTGCTGCCAACATTATTGCCAAGCAACGCACCCGTCAAACGCAGTTCGCCCACATGCGACCAGTCGGCATTTTGGTGAAACGATTGCCACCATTCGTTGTCGATGTGAATGCTGTAGCCCTTGTACGGCAGCGCGGAAAGATATTCGTCGGTAACAAAAACTCCGCCAAAGCCCACTGTCAGCACATTTTCGATGGCATGCAGCCGCAACGAATCCTGCGCCACAGCGCTACACGCCAGCAAAACAGCGAAAGACAATATGCTCAAGCGGCGACGCATCTACTCAACCGCTTTTCCAGCATTTTGCCACGCTTCGATGCCCGTGTTCAGCTCGTAGACCTGTTCAAAACCAAGATCGAGGAGGCGCTGAGCGGCTATTTTACTGCGTTTTCCGTGCAGACAGTAGACTGCCACTGGTTTCGACGCATCGAGCAACGACTGCGCACGCTGGTCGAAGTCGGGCGATTTCACATCGATGTTCACCGCGCCAGCAATGTGCGGTTTGTTCACAAATTCGTCGGCCGTGCGCACATCGATAAGTTGCACGCTATCGACAGCAATCAGTTGTTCAAACTCGTCGTTCCCGAGCGACTGATACGAATGCACACTGCATGCCACAAACAGGCAAGCAGCAAGAATTGTGAGAAAAATTGGGCGTTTCATAATTCTTAGTTTCTAAGTTTCTGGTTTCTAGATTTCTGGTTGATAGTCGCAAGTAGCAAGTAACAAGTCGCAAGAATTGGCTACTGCAATTGAAAGTTTGCACTGCAAAATCTATCTTCTATCGTCTATGCTCTATATTCTCAAAAAAAAATCAATTGATTTTCATGAGCGTTTCGGCAATCTGCACGGCATTTAGAGCTGCGCCTTTGCGAATTTGGTCGCCAACGCACCAAAATGCAAGGCCGTTGGCATTCGACAAATCTTTGCGCAATCGGCCAACGAAAACGGCATCTTTTCCAGCCACAAAAAGCGGCATCGGATACTCCAACGCAGCAGGATTATCTTGCAGCACAATGCCATCGGCAGCCGAAAAAGCCTCGCGCACATCGTCGAGTTTGAGCGGATCTTCGGTCTCGAGCCAAATGCTCTCGCTGTGGGCGCGCAACGACGGCACACGCACGCAGGTGGCGCTCACTTCGATGTCGGAATGCATAATTTTGCGCGTCTCGTTGTACATTTTCATCTCCTCTTTGGTGTAGCCATTTTCGGTGAAAACATCGATATGCGGAATGACATTGTACGCCAACTGATGCGCGAATTTTTTTACCGTAACAGGCTTACCATCAAGCACTTCGCGGTATTGCTGTTCCAGTTCGGCCATGGCCGATGCGCCCGCGCCACTCGCCGCCTGATAGGTGGCCACATGCACGCGTTTGATGTGCGACAACTCCTCGATAACTCGCAGAGCCACAACCATTTGAATGGTTGTGCAATTAGGATTTGCAATGATGCCACGCGGACACATGCGCACATCGTCGGCATTCACTTCTGGCACCACAAGCGGCACATTTTCGTCCATGCGGAAGGCGCTCGAATTGTCGATCATCACTGTGCCAAAGCGCGTGATGTCATCGGCAAACTCGCGCGAAACCGACGCACCAGCCGACACAAATGCGATCTCGATGCCCTTAAAATCATCGCCATGACGCAATTCCTGCACTTTGTATTTTTTTCCGCAAAATTCGTACTCGCGCCCAGCACTGCGCTGCGAACCAAAAAGCACCAACTCATCGATGGGGAACTGACGCTCGGCCAGCACCTTCAAAAATTCTTGTCCTACGGCGCCACTTGCGCCAACAATCGCAACCTTCATAGATTTCAAAATTTCAAATTTCAGATTTCAAATTATCGCTTCGCGATTAGAAATCAACATTTTTTCAAGAAAAATTTGCAAATGCAAAATTTTAGTCTTACCTTTGTGCAAAATTCTGATTCGCAAAAATTCGAGCCACAAAGTTACGAAAAATCCAAATAAATGATGAAAAGAGTTTTGACAATTTTGTCGCTATTTTTTCCGATTTGCCTTTCGGCGCAGTTCTACGACGATTTCTTGGACAACGGCACCGAACTCGATCCCGCTTGGCAAGGCACTTGCGACAAATTTTACATAAAAAATGTGGACGCCACCGCCAATCGCCTTGTGCTAAACGACACGGCAGCCGCCAGCGGCAAAAACTTTGCCTACCTCAGTCGTCCGTCGACCGCACTGCTTGATGGCGAATGGGAGGCAACCTTCCATTTCGATGTGGAACTGACGGCCAACAACTACGCGCGCTATTTTGTGGCGACCTACAGTGCCGACCTCACCGCGGCTCAAAACGGCTATTTCATCTGGATTGGCAACACCAGCAAAGAGATTTCGCTATACCGACAAAATGGCGAAAAAACTACGAAAATAATCGATGGCACCGACAATCGCACCGCCAGCGCACGCACCATCAGCATTCGCTTGACGCGCAGCAGCGACGGCACTTGGCTGCTGCAGTCGCGCATCGACGACGAGACCGAATTCGCCACCGAAGGCACAGTGCGCGACCGCATTCATCTGCACACGCGGTGGGCTGGCATCGTTTTTTGCTATTCCAAGAGCAATGGGCGCGAAAAATTTGAGTGTTCCACCATCAGCGCAGCGGGAAATGCGTATGTGAAACCTGTGCAATCGCTACGCAAAAACGACATCGTTTTTAGCGAGATAATGGCCGATCCAGAGCCGCAAACGCAACTGCCGCCGCACGAATTTTTGGAGATTTACAACCGCACCGATTCCGCCATCGACCTGAGCGATTGGACGCTGACGGTGAACACAAAATCGGCAAAAATAGGCGAGACCACACTGCCGCCACACGCCTATGCCACCATTTGTGCCGAATCGGTGGTCGAACTTTTTGCGCCTTACGGACTCACTGCGCCCGCCACGCCTTGGCCCACCATCACCAACTCGGGCGCGCCGCTGCAACTATTCGACGACCACGGCAACCTGATAGCGTGGACCGATTTTAGCGATGCTTGGTACGGTGGAGACGGCTTCAAGAAAGATGGCGGATGGTCGCTCGAGCGCATCAACTGCGACTATCTGGACAACCACGCCGAAAACTGGGCGCCATCGGAGCATTACAACGGCGGCACACCTAGTCAGCCCAACTCCGTGGCACAAAATCTGCCCGACGAACGCGCGCCACGCCTCGAATTCATCGCCGCCACAGCCGACACCATCACGCTGCATTTCTCAAAATCGATGGACGAGACAACGCTCAGCGACCTGCGAAATTACAGCCTCGCGCTCGGCATCGACACCATAATGATAGCGCAACCACACGCAAAAATCGCTCGGCTAAAACTTCATAACAAACTGACAGCCAATCAGTTACAAACACTCATCATCGAAAATCTTTTGTGCGTCGATAGTCTGCCGCTCGGCACTGTGGAGCGCGAAATTGCCCTGCCCGAGCGTCCCGAAATGGGCGATGTGGTGCTGAACGAGATTCTTTTCAATCCGAAAGATGATGGCGTCGATTTTGTGGAATTGTGGAACATTTCCGACAAGGCCATCGACCTGAGCCAACTGCTGCTGACGCGCCGAATCGATGGCGATTTCGAGAGCCGGACAACCATTTGCAGCGAACCACGGCTGTTTGCGCCACACAGTTTTTTGGTACTGACCTCCGTTCCAGAAATGGTCTGCCAACAATACGATTGCCCCACGAATGGCGATTTTGCCACCGTGAAACTGCCGTCGCTCAACGACGACGAGGGCAACATTGTGGTCATTCGCAACGACGGCACAGTGATGGACGAATTTGCGTACACCGAAAAGATGCACCACGCCTTTGTAACCAATGCTGAGGGCGTTTCGCTAGAGCGCGTCGACCCGACTGCGCCCACGCAGCAGCAGGACAATTGGCAATCGGCCTCGTTCGAAGCGGGTTATGCCACGCCAGCGCGACAAAATTCGCAGTACATTGCTCCGACCGATGGCGATGACGGAGAGAAGGCATTTTGGCTCGAATACGAGACCTTCACGCCCAACAACGATGGCTACCGCGACCTGCTACCACTGCGCTACCATCTGCCGAGCGATGGTTTCACCGCCACCATCACCATCTACAACCCCACTGGCACACGCATGCGCCGACTGCTTAGCGGCGAACTCACTGGCACCAAAGGCACCATCTATTGGAACGGCCGCAACGACAGCGAAACCCTCTGCACGCCCGGCATTTATGTAATTTTTGTGGAAGCCATCCGCCCCGACGGACAAAAAATTCAGCAAAAAATTGTCTGCGTGCTGAGCATATAAAATTAAGATTTCAAATTTCTGGTTTCTGGTTAGAAAAGTTTCTAATCGTTTCTAGGTTTCTCGCGCTTCGCACTGTTTCTAATTGTTTATTTGAAGATTTGAAAATTTGAAGATTGTAGGGACGCGGCACGCCACGTCATTATAATCATCGAATTATTGAATCATTGAATCATTGAATGAAAAACGGCTCTCGAACCAAGTTCGAAAGCCGTTTCCTATAAACTATAAACTCTCACCTCTAACCTATTCCCCCTCTCTGAGGGCTAGGGGGAATCTTATCGCACAATAACCTTCTGAGCGACATTGCCAACCTTTACAACATAAACGCCACTCAGCTGACCATTCATTTCGGTAACGTTTTGACCGACGACGGTGAAAATCTGCATGCCTTCAGCACCATAAATGCAACCATTTTCAGCGTATATTTCGGGCATTTCGGTATTTTGCAGGGCGGTTGGGGTACTCTGCTCTACATCGAACTGGGCGGTGAGCGTCAAATCTTCAGTCACAGCGAGCGTGCGTGGGTTGTCGGTATTGCCATCGCTCCATTGCACAAATTTGTAACCTGCATTGGGCGTGGCTTCTATTACGGCATCAGTCTCGCAATCTGGTTGTTGCTTAATCTCTATCGTGCCTTTTGCGTCATCTTGGCTCTGCACATCTAGAGTGTAGTAGAGCATCTCTTGTAAGTTATCAATTGATCTCCACCCCGTAAGTTTCTGGTAAGTTGCTAACGTTCCACACGGGATATATACAGTCGAATTTGTTCCTTCCAATTGATGAAACGCTTCAGAGTCAATAGCAATTGGCGAAGTAATATACACAAATACTTTCAAATCATCACTTCCTTCAATAGCAGAATTATCGATAGAAGTTACGGTACTAGGAATAATTATCGTATCTAACCTATCACAATCATCGAAAGCACAGCGTCCAATAGTCGTTACGCCATTTGGAATAGTGACAGAGGTTATCTCCTTGCAGCCCGAGAAAACATATCCACCAATAGTCTTTACCGTATTCGGGATATCGATGGCACCCATAGCCGTGCGAAGGCACCCCCAGAGCACGGTTTTGGTATTGTTGCTATAAGCGAAAATTCCCTCTACATATCCGTTTATGCAGCGACAACCCCACATCACATTTTTTGTGTCTATTGCTGTTCCATGGTACGTAACGTTTAGCACATGATAGAAAGCATTGAGTCCAATGTCGGTAACACCATCCGGGATAGCAATGTCTGTAATACTTACACATTCATGAAAGGCATATTCTCCAATAGAAGTAAGGCTGCTGGGTAGTGTGATGGATTCGAGATTCGTACAATAGCTAAAAGCCCAAACTCCAATGGTTGTAACACCCTCTGGAATTGTAATACTCGTCAGA
>CAVHRT010000020.1:0-22221 GCA_963638355.1 Flexilinea sp.
TGCCGCGTCCCTACAATCTTCAAATTTTCAAATCTTCAAATAAACAATTAGAAACTTATCAACCTATCAACTCATCAACTTTTCAACATAACTTGCATTTTGTCGATAAACGATTGTTTTTTGTAGATAAAAAATCTAAAAATCGACCCTGCATATTGCGTGGCTAATTTTTTTGCGCGAAATTTGCAATTCAGTAGTGGGCAAAGTGCATAAAGATAGAATTTAAAGACAGATTTTGCACCTGCAATTTCGATAAACAACCTGAAATTTAGAAATCAGAAATAAAACCCTACGGACTCTGACTAGTGCGTTAAACGTTTCAATTTTTTCGATAAGCGAGAGCAAAATCAAATTTATTTGTTTTGCCGAGCGGAGAAAAAATCTTGCGTAGCAAAATATTTCAACTCTTCAACATCTCAACTTAAAAAAATGCGTTTTCATTCCACCATACTTCTCTCCATCGCCTCGCTGTCGGTCGCTTGGGCGCAGCCGCAGTCGTGGGATTTGAACTCGTGCATCGATTATGCCAAGGAGCAGAATCTCACCATTCAGAAAAGTCGCGTGAGTGCCGCCCAAAGCGATGTGGAACTGAAATTGGCGAAAGCCGCCTATTGGCCAAGTCTCTCGCTGTCATCGGGGCACCACTACAGCAACACACCTTTCCCCGAAACCATCAAGACTGAAAATCAGACCGAAAGTCAGCGCGATGCCAACTTCTACAGCGGTAATATCGGGCTGAATGCTTCGTGGAGCGTCTACAATGGATCGCGCCAGAAAAATATCGAAATTCAGAAACTAAATTCGCAGAAAGCCGCTCTGGCAGTGGAACAGAGCGAAAATAGCGTGGCAGAATCGGTGATGCTAGTCTACACCAATATTTTGTATGCTCAAGAGTCGGTTACCACTTGCGAAAATGCTTTGGCGTTGAGCGAAAAACAGCGCGAGCGTGGCGAGGCCATGTTAGAGGCGGGTTCCATTTCGCGGAGCGATTTGGCACAACTCGAGTCGCAGTGCAGCAACGATAAATATGCGCTGGTTTCGGCGCAATCGTCGCTGCGCAACTACAAACTGCAACTGCGCCAACTGCTCGAACTCGATGCTAGTGTCGAGATGGAACTCGTGCTGCCCGACTATAGCGACGATGATGTGTTGGCGCTCCTGCCCACGCGCGAGGCGGTCTATGCCAAAGCCCTCGAGTCGCGCCCAGAGATTGCCAGCAGCGATGTCGATGTGGAATCGGCCGAACTATCGATAAAAAAAGCGAAAACGGGTTACGCGCCAAACATCTCGCTGAGCGCAGGCACGAGCACCGGCTGGAACTATGCCAACGAGCAAGGCTTTGGCGAACAGCTGAAATATCAGTGGAGCAATTCGGTTGGACTGAATTTTTCGCTGCCGCTGGTCGATGGTCGCGAAACCAAAACTGCTGTGGAAAAAGCGCAATTGCAAAAGCGCACCAGCGAACTGAATCAGATTGAAGAGCGCAAAACGCTTTTGAAAAATATCGAGGCTTATTGGAATTCGGCTCTGAATGCGCAGGAACAGTATCGTGCCGCCATCGAAAAGCAGAATGCCAACCAGACGAGTTACGACCTTGTGGCGGAGCAATTTGCCGTTGGTCTGAAAAATGCCACCGAACTGCTCACCGCCAAAAACGACCTACTTTCGGCGCAACAAGCCGTGCTTCAAGCAAAATATATGGCCGTCTACAATGCCAATATGCTGCGTTTTTATGCTGGAGAAGAGCTACGATAGGTTAGAGAAAATTGGGAGTGAGGAATTTTTTAATTGATAATTGATGATTGATAATTGACAATTGATAATTTTCGCGTTGAAGTTGGACAGCATACAATTTTCAAATCTTCAAATTTTCAAATGAACAAATAGAAACTAGAAATCTGAAATTGCACTATGAATAAATTTTGGAAAATCACGCTGATTGTGCTGGCGGTACTGATAGTGGCGGCTGGCGCATGGTTTTTGTTCAGTCCTAAACCGCCAAAACCGCCAGTTTATGATGCTACGCCGGTTACGCGCGGATCGTTGCAAAATTCGGTAACGGCCACTGGCACAGTCGAGCCTGTCACGCAGGTCGAAGTCGGCACGCAGGTGTCGGGCATTGTGAGCCACCTCTATGCCGATTACAACAGCGTAGTGAAAAAGGGTCAGCTCATCGCCGAACTCGACAAAACCAACCTGCTGAACGATCTCGCATCGAAAAAAAGCAACTTGGCTGTGAGCAAAACCGAGTACGAATATCAGCAAAAAAACTACAATCGCACCAAGACGCTCTACGAAAAGCAGATGGTGAGCGAATCGGATTACGAAACCGCCTATTACAACTACAACAAGGCGAAAAATAATTACGATATTGCCAAGATTCAGTTGGCTACAGCTCAAACGAATTTGAGTTACGCCACCATCTATTCGCCAATCGATGGCGTGGTGCTGAGTCGCGCTGTGGAAGAGGGTCAGACCGTGAACGCAGGCATGAACACCCCAACGCTGTTCAACATCGCTGCCGACCTCACCGATATGCGCGTAGTGGCCGATGTCGACGAGGCTGATATAGGCGAAGTACGTGAAGGTCAGCGAGTTACATTCACCGTAGATGCTTACCCGACGGCCGTTTTCGAGGGCACAGTGCAGCAGGTGCGCCAAGAGGCCACCACCACAAGCAATGTGGTTACCTACGAGGTGGTCGTTACTGCGCCAAATCCTGATTTGCGCCTGAAACCGGGCATGACTGCCAACATCACCATCTACACGCTCGAACGCAACGATGTGTTGGTAATCCCTGCCAAAGCGCTCAAATTCACTCCGAGCGAAGATTGTGGCGACACCATTGTCGATTGCACCGCCGAACACAAAGTGTGGGTTCCTGCGCCGGGCATCATTCGCGCTGTCTCCGTAGAGATTGGCGTTGCGGCTGGCAGTCAGGTCGAAGTGGTCTCGGGACTCGAGGAGAATGAACTTGTGCTTACGGGCACGGCTACTCAAGCCACAGCACCCGTTGCCGCCGAAGGGGAGAGCAGTGGCGAACGCTCGCCATTCATGCCTGGCCCTCCGGGACACGATAAGAAGAAATAATTTCAGTTAGGAATTTTTCAATTGATAATTGACAATTGACAATTGATAATTAAGTAGTTAACTACAAAAAATGCAGTTGCTTATAATTTTCAAATCTTCAAATTTTCAAATGAAGAATAAGATATTTCCTCACAGGCTCTGACTAAAGCGTTAAACTTATCCACTCGTCAACTTTTCAACTCATCAACTCAGAAAAATGAGCGTCATTGAATTGCAGCAAATAAGGCGAAATTTCGTTGTGGGCGACGAAACGGTGCATGCCTTGCGGGGCGTGTCGTTCTCCATCGAACAGGGCGAATTTGCCACCATCATGGGAACTTCGGGCAGCGGGAAATCGACTTTGCTCAATATTCTTGGCTGTCTCGATACGCCAACATCGGGCGAATACATGCTCGACGGCGTGAATGTGCGCACCATGGACAAAGATGAGCGCGCCACGCTGCGCAATCGGAAAATTGGTTTTGTTTTTCAGAACTATAATCTGCTGCCAAAAACTACGGCGGTCGAAAATGTGGAGTTGCCGCTGATGTACAACGCCTCGGTGAAATCGGCCGAACGCCGCCGCCGCGCTGTGGAAGCGCTCGAGGCTGTGGGGCTTGGCAATCGTCTGGAACATAAAAGCAATCAGATGTCGGGCGGACAGATGCAGCGCGTGGCCATTGCGCGGGCGTTGGTCAACAATCCTGCCGTGATCCTTGCCGACGAAGCCACTGGTAACCTCGACACACGCACCTCGTTCGAGATTTTGGTGCTTTTCCAGAAACTGCACGCCGAAGGACGAACCATCATTTTTGTAACACACAATCCCGAAATTGCCCATTATAGCACTCGCAACATTGTGCTGCGCGATGGCATGGTGATAGAGGACACCGTCAATCCTAATCCGCTCGATGCTGAACGCGCTCTTGCTGAGTTGCCACCAGAAAATGATTAGTTTTTCAATCTTTGTAGACATTTAATCAACCAATCAACCAATCAACTAATCAACCAAAACGAGCAGTAACTCAATTCAACGCTAACCCGCTGTTAATTTATGAATTTCGCAAATCTCTTAAAAATAGCCCTTCGTGCGCTGGCCAACAACAAAATGCGGGCTTTGCTCACCATGCTTGGTATCATCATTGGCGTGGCGTCGGTCATCACCATGCTGGCCATCGGACAAGGTTCCAAAAAGAGCATTCAGGAGCAGATAGCCGAGATGGGCAGCAACATGATAATGATTCACCCCGGTGCCGATATGCACGGCGGCGTGCGTCAGGATCCAAGCACCATGCAGACGCTGAAACTCGACGATTTGCGCAGCATAAAACAGTGCGAACATGTGGCGGCAGCCAGTGCCATTGTGTCGAGCAGCGGTCAACTGATTTTCGGCGCAAACAACTATCCGAGCAGCGTGAATGGGGTGTCGGTGGAATATCTCGAAATTCGTCAGCGCAAGGTGCAGGACGGCGATATGTTTAGCGATGCCGACATCGATGCCAATGCCAAAGTGTGTGTTATTGGCAAAACCATTGTCGATAATCTTTTTACTAGTGGTGAGGATCCGATAGGGCAGGTTATTCGTTTCAACAAAACGCCTTTTCGCGTGATTGGCGTGCTGGAATCGAAGGGCTACAACAGCATGGGGCAAGACCAAGACGATGTGGTTCTGGCGCCCTATTCCACAGTGATGAAACGCCTTTTGGCGCAGACGCACTTGCAGAGCATTCACTGTTCGGCTACCGACGAATCGCTCACCGATGTGGCGATAGAAGAGATAACGCAGGTTTTGCGCACCAATCACAAACTGCGCGATGGTGATGACGACGATTTCAACATCCGTTCGCAGCAGGAACTTAGCACTATGATGACCAGCACCACCGACCTGATGACGGTGCTTTTGGCTTGCGTGGCGGGCATTTCGCTGGTGGTTGGCGGCATCGGCATCATGAACATCATGTATGTGAGCGTAACCGAACGAACCCGCGAAATTGGTCTGCGCATGAGCGTTGGCGCGCGCGGTCGCGACATCTTGGCGCAATTCCTCATCGAAGCTGTTTTGATAAGCGTAACGGGCGGCTTAATAGGCGTGTTTGTCGGCATTGCAGCGTCGTTTGCAGTAAAATTTATCGCAGGTTGGCCAATTTATGTACAAGTTTGGAGTATTTTGCTTAGTTTTGCAGTCTGTACGGCAACGGGCATCTTCTTTGGTTGGTATCCTGCCAAAAAAGCCGCAAACCTCGACCCAATTGAAGCAATACGATACGAGTAAAATTACTCAATTATTTAATTTCCAATTATTCAATTTGAAAATTTGAAGATTTGAAAATTATTGGGCGGCGATCAATTGCAGAATAAAGTAAAAACAGAAATCGCGACAGCGGTTTCGTGAAACTTAGAAACAATTAGAAACTTGCGGTTTTACCGCACTGCCCAACACTAATGCCCAATCTGAAATTTGAAATTTGAAATTTGAAATCCCAAACAATGACTCGCGAACGAAAAACTGAAATCATCATACATGTGGCGTGCTGGCTGCTGGTGCTGTTCATTCCATTCCTTTTTGTGGAACACAATGGCAACAGTTTTCAGTTCAACTGGAACCACTATCTGCATCACTGCACTATCATTGCAGCGTGCGCCGTATTGGTCTATGTAAACTACCTCTATCTGCTGCCAAAATTGTTCTTCAATCAGCAGCGCTACGCGCTTTTCTGGTCGCTGAATGTGATTTTTGTCTTGGCACTCACAACCATGCTCACGCTCACTTTCCGTGTGTGGGATTTGCATACGGTCGATGTCGTTACTACCGCAGGAATGCCGCCAGCACCCGATGGCGTAGGTATGCCGCCCATGGGAGGCGCACCAATGCAGCGTCCGCCGCGTAGACCGACTTTTCTGCCTGCCACAGTCATCTTCTTCTTGCGCGATATGTCGTTCCTTTGCCTCGCGTTTGGCATCGGTTTCGCCGTGAAATTGGCCATGTCGTATCAGCGCAAAGAAATGCTCATTCAGCAACTCGAGCGCATGCAAATCGAAACTGAACTGAGCCAACTGCGCTACCAAGTGAACCCGCATTTCCTGCTGAACACGCTCAACAACATCTACGCTTTGGTGGCTATCGATGTCGAAAAGGCGCAAAAATCGATTCTCGAGCTCAGCAAGATGATGCGCTATGTGCTTTACGACAATCGCGAAAAAGTGCCGCTCATACACGATGTGCATTTCATCGAGAGTTATATCGACCTGATGCGATTGCGCCTAACCGACGATGTTACGCTCGATATTCAGATTGATATCGACGAAGAAAGCACCACGCAAATTGCGCCAATGATGTTCATTTCGCTCGTCGAAAATGCCTTCAAACACGGCATTCCTGCCAAGGGCAAATGCACCATCGAAATAGTGCTTCACGAGGACGGCAACGGACTTGTAACCTGCTATGTAGCAAACTGCAATCACCCAAAAACTGATGCCGACAAGAGTGGCTCTGGCGTTGGATTGCAGCAGTTGCGCCGCCGCCTGAACCTGATCTACCCGAACCACTACATGTGGAGCGTGCGCCTGTCGGACGACAAAAAACAGTACATTTCGGAACTCACCATAAATACGAAACCATGACACTCAATTGCGCTATCATCGACGATGAGCCGCTGGCTCTCGACTTGCTTGCAAACTACGTGAGCAAAACTTCGTTCCTGAATTTGGCTGGTCGCTACACCAACGCTGTATCGGCACTCGAAGGACTGCGTCAGCACCCTGCCGATGTTGTTTTTTGCGACATTCAGATGCCCGAACTCAACGGTTTGGAGTTTGCCAAACGACTCTCGGCCGACACGCACATCGTTTTCACCACTGCTTTCGATCAGTACGCTGTGGAGAGTTATCGCGTGAATGCCGTCGACTATCTGCTGAAGCCATTTTCGTACGACGATTTTCTGCTGGCAGCCAACAAGGTTTGGCGCGTTGTTGAGCAAAATCGCCGCAGCACAGGCGTAGTTTCTGAGCCCGAAGCCATCTTTGTGAAGAGCGATCGCCGCCTTGTGCGCATCGATATCGACGAAGTGCTTTACATCGAGGCTATGCGCGACTACATGAAAATTGTTTTCGAAGGCGACCGCGAGCCAGTCTTTTCGCTCATGAGCCTGAAAGCGCTCATCGCATTGCTGCCGCCCGGACGGTTCATTCGTGTACATCGTTCGTTCCTTGCACAGAAAACCAAAATCTCGTCGGTCGAAAACAACCACATCGCTTTCGGACGCGTGCAAGTGCCTGTGGGTCGCCTCTATCGCGCCGAACTGATGCAATATCTCGACGAGCGCAAACTGAAACCGCAATCGAAATAAAATTGTTTTTGTTTTTTCATAGTTTGGTGGAGATGTGGCTACTGCTGCATCTCCTTTTTTTTGCGCCACAAAATCGTCATTTGCCCGATTCAGAAAAAAATGTTACTTTTGCAGTTTAGTCGTAAGACTTCGTCGATCAGTGAAAAAACGGCATAGGCGCATTTTTCTTGCGACTTGCTACTCACATCTTACCACTTTTTTTGACTATGAAACTCAACGTAATAAACCATTCTCATCATGCGCTGCCTGCCTACGCCACCGAGGCTTCGGCTGGTATGGATTTGCGCGCCAATCTGTCGGAACCCGTTGTGCTGCACCCGCTCGAGCGGAAGCTTATTCCTACGGGATTGTTCATTGCGCTGCCCGTCGGCTACGAGGCGCAAATTCGTCCACGCAGCGGCTTGGCACTGAAAAAAGGCATTACCGTGCTCAATTCGCCTGGCACCATAGATGCCGACTATCGTGGCGAAATTGGTGTGATTCTGATCAATCTCTCGAACGAGGATTTTGTGGTTGAAGATGGCGAACGCATCTGCCAAATGGTGATTGCGCGCCACGAACAAGCCGAGTGGGTCGAAGTGGCTGAACTCGACGCTACCGAACGTGGCGCTGGCGGCTTTGGGCACACGGGAATTTAATTGATAATTGACAATTGATAATTGATAATTTTGCAGCCCGTTGTGGATACTGACAATCTGAAATCTGAAATCTGAAATCTGAAATGAAAATACGCATCTCCATCATACTTTTGCTATTCTGCTGCACGCTTTTGTCGGCGCAGACCGAAAATCTTGACTCTGTCTTTGCCGCGTGCGTGGCGGAAGAACAGCTCACCGACTCGACCGACGAGCAGCGTTGCGCCTACTATTTTTCCGAAGGTGTGCGCTACAAGTTGGCGAATAAAATTGATTCGTCGCTTACCTGTTTTGCGCAAAGCATCAGTTTGTGCGACGATGCCGCTTCGTACTACGAATTTGCTTGCATCGCGCTCTCGGCCGATCGCACCGACACGCTTGCCTTGACTTACGGGCTTTACTACTTGGACGAAGCCATCAAGCGCGCGCCCGAAAATGTGGATTATCTGGTGACGAAAGGCAAAGTGAACATCGGCTTTGGAAATTTCCAAGGGGCTGCGAAAATCTACGAAAAAATACTGAAACTGCGCCCGCAAAACGAGTTTTACATGAACACCATGGCGGCCATCTACGAAGAGCTGGGGCAGTACAAAAAGCAGTTGAAAGTGCTTCGCCGACAGGAGGCAAAATCAGGCATTTCTAGCGAAAATTCGTATAAACAGATCAGCGCTTTGGTGGCGATGAGGCGCTATGGCGACGCACAGAAACAGTGCCAAAAATTGATCGATAAATTCCCGTTCGACCCTGAATATCAGGTAACTATGGGCGATATTTACGCCGAAGAAGGTAAAAACGACAAGGCGGTAGAGATCTACAATCAGGTCTTGGCAAAAGATTCGCTCGACATTTTTGCGCTCACATCGATGGCGAGCCTTCGCTACAGCCTTGGCGACACCATTGGCGGCGATGGCTACATGCTGAAAACTATCGTCAGCCCCAATTCGCCGCTCGAAGTTAAACTCGACTGGATTTATCCAAAAATAAACGCACTTTTTTCGGCTGGCGACACGGTTAAAATGGAGGAAATTGTCGGTTTGGTGATGCAAACTTACCCCGACGATGAGGACGCGCGCTTGCTCTACAGCAGTTATGTCTACGCCATCGGTCGCACTAGCGAGTACGAACCATCGCTGCGCAGCGTGCTCGAGGTGAATCCGAAAAACGAAAAAGTCTGGGAAAGTCTTCTCGCGCTCTATGCCGATTCGGTTGATGCGTCGTATGCTATTGTCAACGATGCGGTGGCGCAATTCCCCAAATCGCTGCAGTGGCGGCTCTATCGTGCCATGCTTTTGGCCGATAAGCACGAATTTGCTGGCGCGATGGCCGATTTCGATACCATTTTTACGCTAGAACTCACCAACGAACAGAAAGCCTATGCTTACCATGTGCGCGGGCAGTTGGAGGCGAGTGTAGAGCGTTATGCTTCGGCGGTGGCGGACTACGAAAATGCCCTGCAACTCGGCAGTAGCGATCAATCGCTGTTCAATAACTACGCCTATCTGTTGGCTTCGGCGGGCGTCGATCTGCCAAAAGCCGAAAAAATGATAGGTCTTGTGGTGCAGTCAAATCCCGAAAATCCTTTCTATCTCGATACCTACGCTTGGGTGCTTTTTATGCGTGGCGACTATCGCGGAGCGCGTTTTTGGATAGAGCGCGCCCTTCAGAAAGAGAACGGTCAGCAGCCCGAATGTTACGAGCATTATGGCGATATTCTGGCGATGCTTGGCGAGACCGATGCCGCAGTGGAGCAGTGGCAAAAGTCTGTCTCGCTTGGTAGCGACAATTCGCGCCAGATATTGATGAAAATTGCCGATAAAAAATACATTCCAAATATAATCGAATTGGTTGATAATGAAAATGTTACGACTGACGAGAAATAGTTTGATTTTGTTTGCCGCGTGCTGCTTGGCTCTGTCGGGTTGTCGCACTAAACGCGCCGCACAAAAGCCTGTTGAGGACATGTCGGCCTACACTGCAGCCGAGGTTATGCGCCAGCAGCCGCAGTTCCGCAGCATGAACATCGCCAAAATGGACGTGCTTGCTACCTATGGTCAGCACCAAATGGCGTTCAAAGCCACCGCGCGGCTCTTCACCGACAGCCTGCTGCAGCTCTCCATTCAGCCGATGATGGGCGTGGAGATGTTTCGCGTCGATTTCACGCCAACTGATTTTCGCATTGTCGACAAGTGGAATCGCCGCTATACCGAGAATACCTACGACTATTTGCGCTACAAACTAGGCGTCGATTTCAGCTTCGATTTGCTGCAACGCATCGTGTCGAATCAACTCTTTTTGGTCGATAAGCAGGTTGAAAGCACCGATTTTGTGGTCGAAAAATTTGAAGGCGAAGCCACGCGCTTGGTTCATCTGTCGCAAGGCATGATTCAGCGTTTCGAACTGGTCGAGCCAATGGCGATTGCCAAAGCCGAAGTGCTGACCGAGCAGGCGCGACTCACTTGCAACTATTCGGGTCATCGTGTGCAGAATGGCGTGCGCTTTCCAAACGAATTTATGCTGACAATCTCGGCTGATAATCAGCAAGTTACGCTTACTTGCACTGTGCAAAAAATTGAATTCAACAAAACATTCGAGCCGCTGCGCACGCTAGCGCTCGAGAAGTACGAAAAAGTGCCGTTTTCAAAAATTATCCCTTGATTTTTAAGTAGAAAGTTAAAAGTTTCAAGTTTCAGGTTGGGGCGGTGAGCTTGTCGAACCGCGTTCATTATTCATTCTCATAGATGGTCTTTTCTATAAAAAAATATGGTTTTCTTGCGCTTTTGTCGCTATTGTTGGTGTCGCTGCCGATGGTGGGCGAGACGCGTCAGCAACTTGAGGCGCAGAAAAAGAAGGCGCTCGAAAATCTGGCGCAGACCAACAAACTGCTCGACGAGACGCAGAAATCGAAAAAGAGCAGCGAAAACAAGGTAAATCTGCTCAAACGCAGCATCAACGAACGTAATGCGCTCATTAAATCGCTGAATGGCGAGATTGGCGAACTCGAAAACAGCATTGTGGAGCTGTCGACCCAAAAAGATGAGTTGCAGCAGCGCCTCGATTACGAAAAAAGCGAGTATGCACGCCTCGTTCGCGCTACTTACGAGCGCAGGAATCACTTCTCGCCGCTGCGGTTCATTCTGTCGTCGAACAGTTTCAGTCAGGCTTTTCGCCGTTTTCGCTATCTGCAGGAATTGCGTCGCTATCGTCGTTCGCAGGCCGAGGAGATTTTGCGCTTGACCGATGAAATTTCGGCCAAAGAGTTGGCGCTGCAAACCGATGTGGAGCAGAAGGGTAGAGTGGTGAGCCAAAAGGCGCGCGAGGCCAAAAAACTTGAGGACGATCGCCAGCGCGAAAACAAGATGCTGACCGATCTTCAAAAGAAAGAAAAAGACCTGAAAGCCAAGCAGAAAAAGCAGCAAAAACGCGCCGACGAACTGAATGCGAAGATTCAGAAAATGATTGCTGCCGAAATCAAAAAAGAGGAAGAACGGCGCAAAAAAGAGGCTAAAAATCAGGGCAAGCCAACCTACCAAATGAGCAAAGATGAGCAGTTGGTGGCTGGCAACTTCGAGAAAAACAAAGGCAAACTGCCGCTGCCAGTCGAGCGCGGCTTCATCAGCGGACATTTTGGCGTGCAGCCGCACCCCGTTTTGCCGCACGTAACCACCAACAACAAAGGCATCTACATTCAAACGCCCGCTGGATCGACGGCGCGCGCCATTTTCGATGGCGTGGTGACAAAATGTTTCATGGTGCCTGGCAGCAACAGTTCGGTGATTGTGAAACACGGCAACTACCGCACCGTCTACTCAAACCTAACCGAACTCTACGTGAAAGAGGGCGACAAGGTTACCACCAAGCAGAAGTTGGGCAAGATTTTTGTCGACACCGAAAACGATAACAAAACCGAACTCTACCTGATGCTTTACAAAGACACCGACATTCAAAATCCCGAGCCGTGGCTCGCAAAATAGTCTTTTACGATGAATTTTCGCAAGTTTTTTTTGCCAATTGCAGTCGCGTTGCCGCTCGCGCTTTTTGCCCAAACTGATGCCGAGCGACAGCCCATTTCGCTGCGCACCACGGCAGAATATGGCTACAACTACGCTTGGCGGCACTACGGCACGCTGTCGGTCAATGGTTATTTCCCGATAAACAGATATTTCGATTTGTCGGCTGGCGTGTTGGCAAACACCGCCAACCAATATGCTTTCGATGGGCGCGCCATTGTCAATTTTCCGCTGAAAGTGGGACGACTTGCGCTCGAAAATCGCTTTCTCTACCGCTATTTTGCTGGTTATGATACGCACGAACTCAATGCCGCACTCTCGCTCGGTTACGCCATGAACTATTTCCGTGTTTCTGCTGGATTTTGCGGAAAACTCTATGGTCAGGCGCCCTTCTGGGCCGATGGCGACAATTCCGCTTTTGTGGCGGAACCATTCAACCTGTTGTGGAACATCGAGGTGCACGCGCGCCCCGATAGTTGCGCATGGAATCTCGGATTGCGCGCTAGCAATTTCGACGATTTTCAGATAGAACGCTTCAATCAACCCATCTTCACGCTCATGGGACGCTACGATTTCAACCAGCATTGGCGACTTTTTGCTGATGTGGCGTGCAAACCTGCGGGCGTGTTCCATGTTACCGCCAATTTCTACGGCATCAATACTCACCTCGGATTCATCTACACATGGTAAAAAATCATTTCAAAATACTGACTATCATTCTGATTCCCACGCTGTTAGCCTCGTGTAATGTCGATTGGCTCGGTTTTGTTTCGCCCACGAGCGACACCACCAATCAGCGCGTGGCGCAATCGCTCGCGTGGAACGACCAGCACGACAGCACCGTGATTCGCGTGCCTGCTGATTCGTACCGATTCTATGTGGGCAGCGACGTGCATACCGAGAAGACCACGCAAAACCTCACGCAGTGGATTTGTGCGTTGCGCAACGATTCTGCTGCCTATTTTGGCATCATCGATGGCGATTGTGTGAACGAAAAAGATGCGTTCCATGTCTTTGCACCAGCGCTCCGTTTCGATTCGCTTACGCAGCAGCGCAACGACACCATTTTCACCACTGTTGGCAACCACGATCTCTATTTTGAGCAGTGGGACGACTATCGCGACTATTTTCACACGGCCACCTATTGGTTTGCGGTGCGCACGCCGTCGCAGCAGGATCTTTTCATCATTCTCGACACGGGAAATGGCACGCTCGGCACTACGCAATACGACTGGCTTGCAGCGTTGCTTGCCGCGAAACGCAATCATTATCGCCACTGCATTGTAGCCACGCACACAAATCTCTTCAAAAACGATAATTCCACCTTCCCAACGAGTGAAATGTCGCTCGAAGAGACCTACAAAATCACCGATTTGATGCAGCAATACCACATCGATCTCTATTTGCAGGGGCACGATCACAATCAGGAGGTGCTGCATTATCGCGATGTAACCTACATCATCGTCCCCACTATGCGCGACGACAGCGACAATCCGCGCTACTTTGTCGGCACCTGCAGCGATGAAGTTTCGTACGAATTCCGAAAAATATGAGATTTCAGATTTCAAATTGTCGGTATTCACAACTTTCTGCTGTTGGCGTAATTCTTAATTCTTAATTCACAATTGGCTGTGCATCCCTTACGCGATTTTCATTTCTGCCCAAAGTGTGGCTCAGCGCAGTTTGTAGCGAACGATGCCAAGTCGAATCGCTGTCTCGACTGCGGATTTGTGCTTTACAACAACGCTTCGGCGGCGGTGGTTGCGCTCATTGTCGATGCAGCTGGCAAGTCGCTTTTGATGTGCCGACGCGCCAAAAATCCTGCGCAAGGAACGCTCGATTTGCCCGGTGGATTTGTCGATCATGGCGAGACCATGGAGCAGGCTCTTGCGCGCGAGGTGAAGGAGGAGCTGAACCTCGATGTGACGGCGCAGCGCTACCTTTTTTCGCTGCCAAATGTCTACCGCTATTCCGATTTCGATGTGCATACTGTCGATCTTTTCTACTTGGTCGAGGTCGAAAATCTGCAGCATTTGCGCCCAGCCGACGATGTTGCCGATGCATTTTTCGTAAAATTTGCCGATATTCGTCTTGCCGATTTCGGGCTCGATTCGGTGCGCCGTGGCGCGGAAATCTTCGTTCGCTCCAAACTTGATAATCTTTGGAAGTAGCGATTTTTGCCTCTGAAAATATGCTGCAAAACATCTTTTCTGATTTTCTGAGTGATTCCCAGTAAAGATAATAATCTGCCAAATATGTTGTATAGCACATTTCTGAAAATTTTTCAAAAATGATAATTGCTTGAAAATCAAGCACTTACGAAAATTTCTATATTAAATAGTGTTAAAAGTGAGCAGTTCTGAAGCGATATACTTGCTATTATCGAAAAATGCCCTACTTTTGCACTGTGTTTTTCATGGTATTAGATTTAAGGTTAAGAAGGATTGTGGTCGTCGCGATGACGGCCCTTTCTGTTTTTTAGGACTCCCCCTAACCCCCTCAGAGAGGGGGCTTTTTTGCGTAGCAAATAATTTGAAATTTTGAAATCTGAAATTTGAAATTTTTTGTACCTTTGCATTCCGAAAAAATAATCAAAAAAACATACTTGAAACAATGGAAAAAAGTGCATTGCAGATAGCGCGGGCAGCGTATAAACCGAAATTGCCCGTTGCGCTCGAAGGCGGCATAGTGCTCAACGAAGGCGCTGCCACCGAATCGGTTGCCGACCAAGCAGCCATCAAAGAACTTTTCCCGAACACCTACGGCATGCCGTTCGTAACTTTCGAACGCGGCAAAGAGGCGCTGAAAGCACGCGTGAATGTGGGTGTGATTCTTTCGGGCGGTCAGGCTCCTGGCGGACACAATGTCATCGCTGGCCTGTTCGATGGTCTGAAACGTCTCAATCCCGAAAACAAACTCTACGGATTTTTGGGCGGTCCTAGTGGACTTATCGATCATAAATACATCGAACTCACGGCCGACATCATCGACGACTATCGCAACACGGGCGGTTTCGACATTATCGGTTCGGGTCGCACCAAATTGGAGGAAAAAGATCAGTTCGATAGCGGCATCGAAATTTGCAAAGAGCTGGGAATCAACGCAATAGTCATCATTGGCGGCGACGATTCGAACACCAACGCTTGCGTTTTGGCTGAGTATTATCTGCAGAAAAAATGCGGCATTCAGGTTATCGGTTGTCCAAAAACCATCGATGGCGACCTGAAAAACGACATGATCGAGACATCGTTTGGTTTCGACACCGCTTGCAAGGTCTATTCCGAAATGATTGGCAACATCGAACGCGATGCCAATTCTGCCAAAAAATATTGGCACTTCATTAAACTGATGGGTCGTTCGGCGTCGCACGTTACGCTCGAATGCGCACTGCAAACGCACCCCAACATCACGCTTATCGGCGAAGAGGTTGAGGCCAAAAACTTGACACTCGACGATGTGGTAACTTACATTGCCGAAGCCGTTGCAGCGCGCGCTGCCAAAGGCTTGAACTTCGGTACAGTGCTTGTTCCTGAGGGATTGATCGAGTTCATTCCGGCCATCAAACGTCTGATTGCTGAATTGAATGACATGTTGGCACAAAATCAGGCTGAATTCGACCAAGTGCCAGCCGACGAAAAAATTGCGTATGTGGTTAAGCACCTCAGCGCCGAAAATGCTGCTATTTTCGAGAGCCTGCCCACTACGGTTTCGCGTCAGTTGGCTCTGGAGCGCGATCCACACGGCAATGTGCAAGTTTCACTCATCGAGACGGAGCAATTGCTCGCCGAGATGGTTGGCAAAAAACTAGCCGCTTGGAAGAAAGAGGGTAAATACACTGGAAAATTCGCCATTCAACACCATTTCTTCGGCTACGAAGGTCGCTGCGCTGCGCCGTCGAATTTCGATGCCGACTATTGCTATTCGCTCGGTTTCAACGCTGCGCAACTGATTGCTTGCGGCAAGACGGGCTATATGTCGTCGGTGCGCAACACCACCAAACCTGCCGACCAATGGCTGGCTGGCGGCATACCTATCACTGCCATGATGAACATGGAGAAACGCAATGGCAAGATGAAACCTGTGATTCAAAAAGCCCTTGTGCGCCTCGATGGCGGTCCGTTCCGTTACTTTGCCGCACATCGCGAAGAGTGGGCGCGCGAAACGGCGTATGTCTACCCTGGTCCAATTCAATATTTCGGTCCAACCGAAGTCTGCGACCAACCAACCAAGACGCTGGTTCTGGAACACGAATAAAAAAACGCCCTTCGGGGCGTTTTTTTGTTGAATCGTGGCGATTAACCTTTGATGACAGCGATGGGGAGCAGGCGGGTTTTTATCTTCACCAAATCTAACTCGTTGGCTATCACTTGCTCAATGTCCTTGTAGGCCGAAGCGGCTTCTTCCAAATCCCTCTGCGTGCGAATGGCGTGAATAATGCCCTGCGCGTCGAGTTTGTGCATCTCTTCCTTCAGATTGAGCGTCTTGACGGCGGCAGTGCGACTCAAAACGCGTCCCGCACCGTGCGAACACGAGCAGAACGAGAGCGGATTGCCTAACCCTTCGACAATGTACGACGCCGTGCCTTGCGATCCTGGAATGATGCCCGTGATGCCCTCGGTGGCGAGCGTCGCGCCCTTGCGGTGAACAATTACTTTTTCGCCATAATGCTCCTCCATGGCGGCATAGTTGTGCGCAATGTTTATCATCGGTTCGAACTCGATGCTAGGTAGCGTGTCAGCTAGCACCTCTTCAATGCGCTGCATCATCAGACGACGGTTGCATAGCGCAAATTCGATGCAGTATTTCATCTCGTCCCAATACATGCCGAACTCTTTCGTGTCGCGCGGAAGGAATGCCAGTTGCATCTCGGGGCGCACCACCGAGTGCCAACGCTTGTTCAGCTCGAGCGCCATCTTGTTGTAGTAGTCGCCAACGCGTGCCCCCAGATTGCGTGAGCCAGAGTGAATCATTATCCACAGCGTGTCGTCGGCATCTTTTTGCAGTTCGATGAAATGGTTGCCGCCGCCCAATGTGCCGACTTCGTGAGTGATGGCTTCTTGGCGTTCTTTCACTATCACTGTCTTTTCAATATCCTGATTTTCAGGAAGATATGCAGCGTCTTGCGGTTCTTTGTGGTGCGTTTGTCCCAGCGGAATGCGACTGCGAATGCCACCAAGAATTTTTTTGCGTAGCACGGTTGTGTCGATTTCTGAAACTTTCCAATTCGTCTTCACGGCGCACATGCCGCAGCCAATGTCGACGCCCACAGCGTTTGGAATTACAGCGTCGGTGCAGGCAAGCACGCCGCCAATGGGCATGCCTTTGCCCGTGTGCACGTCGGGCATGATAGCGAGATGGTGGAACAGGAACGGCAGCGAAGCCAGATTCTCAATTTGGCGCATGGCCGATTCTTCCACATTGTCGGTCCAGATGCAGACTGGCCGATCGTTGATCATTTTTGTAGTCATGAGCTTGTAAAGTTTGAAAAGTTGAAAGTCTATAAAGTCAAAAGTGTATAAAGTCAAAAGTGTATAAAGTGTATGGGCACTGCAATTGATGGCTAAGAAAAAAACTTTGAAACCTAGGAACAATTGGAATTTTACTCATTGTCCATCTGTCACGCCGCAATCTGAAATCTGAAATCTGTAATCTCTATTTCCGCTGCAAAGGTAGAATGGCACTACGCAGTCTATTTGCGTAGTTGTTTGAATTAACAAACTTTAACTCGAAAACTTGCATTTTTTTTCATCTGCGCAATTGAATTACGTAGTTTTTTGTAAATTTGCGTTTTAGAAAAGGTTAGAGGTTATAGGTTAGAGGTTATAGGGGGTAACCATCACCAACTGCAGAAACTTCTGGAAACCGACAATTTGAAATCTGAATTTTGAAATCTGAAATTTGAGACAAATTATGCCCGCCAACAAAAATGCGTTAATTCGCTACAAAACCATCGACAATTGTTTGCGCAATCCGTATCGCCGCTGGACGCTCGACGACCTTGTGGACGCTTGTTGCGACGCCATCTACGAGATGGAAGGAATAACTCGTGGCGTGTCGGTGCGCACCATTCAGGCCGACATTCAGATGATGCGCAGCGACAAACTTGGCTACAACGCGCCCATCGAGGTGTACGACCGCAAATTCTATCGCTACAGCGACGCCGACTATTCGATAATGAACATGCCCATGTCGCAAAACGACTACGAGGTGATGCAGGAGGCGGTGGATATGCTGCGGCAACTGGACGATTTCGAGATGTTTTCGGAAGTGAGCGATGTGGTGAGCCGTTTGCAGGACAAATTGGCCATTTCGCGCAACTGTCGCAAGCCGATAATCCACTTCGACAGCGTGCCGAACCTGAAAGGGTTGCGACTGCTCAATCCGCTTTACAACTACACAGCGCAACGGCGCACGTTACGCATTGTGTATCAGTCGTTTAAGTCGCGCTCGACGCTCGAATTCACATTTTTTCCTTATCTGCTGAAGGAGTTTCGCAATCGTTGGTTTTTGTTTGGCTCGCGGGCGCAGGATCTGGTGCTTTACAACCTGCCGCTCGATCGCATTGTTAGCGTGGAACCGCTCGACGACGTGCCGTGGCGCGAAAATCCCGCGTTCGATTCGGAGCATTTTTTCGATGATGTGATTGGCGTGAGCAAAAACATTGGAGCGCGTCCGCGCTGCATACGCTTTTGGGCGAACAGCGAACAGAGCAAATACATCAAAACCAAGCCAATCCACAGTTCGCAGCGGCTAGTGAGCGAAAATCGTAGCGACCGCAGTTGCATTTTCGAGATTGATGTGGTGGTGAATTTCGAGATGTATTCGGTGTTTATGAGTTACGGACCGGGCGTGCGCATTCTCTCGCCGCAGTCGGTGCTGAACTACATGAGCAAACAGGCGCGTTTGGCGGCAGAAATGTACGACGAAAAAAACGGGGATTTTTTTAAGAATAAGGAGTAAGGAATAAAGACGGGTGCGGTGCAGTATTTCTGGTTGAAAATGTTTCTAAGTTTCTAGTTGTTTCTCGAAATTGCTGGCGCAATTTCTGTTTCTAATTGTTCATTTGAAGATTTGAAAATTTGAAGATTGAAATTTAGGATTTGCAGCCCCCTCTTAATTCTTAATTCATAATTCTTAATTTGCTTCGTAGCCGCATTGCCCATCTGTCACTAACTTTTCACTTTCTACTTTTCACTTTTCACTAAGAACCGATAGGTATCTTTCGCCAGTATCTGGCAGAATAGCGACAATGGTCTTGCCAGCGTTTTCGGGCATTTGTGCGAGTTTTAGTGCTGCACTGAAAGCCGCTCCCGACGAGATGCCAGCCAGTAATCCTTGCGTTTGAACCAAGGTGCGCAGTCCTGCCATTGCTTCGTCGTCGGTGATGGGCAACACGTTGTCGACCACGGCGGCGTTGTAGGTTTTTGGCACAAATCCTGCCCCGATGCCCTGAATTTTGTGCGGTCCAGCCGCTTTGCCGCTCAGCACGGCCGATGTGGCGGGTTCCACAGCTACTATTTGTACGGTGGGGTTGTGGCGTTTTAGCGCTTCGCCCACGCCGCTCACGGTGCCGCCAGTGCCTGCTCCAGCCACAAAAATATCGATGTTGCCTTGGGTGTCGCGCCAAATCTCTTCGCCTGTGGTGCGTGCGTGAATGGCGGGGTTGGCTGGGTTCTCGAATTGCCCTAGAATGACGGCATTGGGTGTGTTTTGGCAGATTTCGTTGGCGCGGTCTATTGCACCTTGCATGCCTTGGTTGCCGGGCGTTAGCACCAGTTCTGCGCCGTAGGCTTGCAACAGCGAGCGGCGTTCTTGGCTCATGGTCTCGGGCATGGTTAGCACTACGCGGTAGCCTTTTAGTCGTCCAATCCACGCCAACCCAACGCCTGTGTTGCCGCTGGTTGGTTCCACTATGGTTGCACCTTTGGCGAGTGTGCCGCGCTGTTCGGCATCTTCAATCATGGCCAGTGCGGTGCGGTCTTTCACGCTGCCGCCAGGGTTGAAACACTCCATTTTTAGCACTATTTTGGCATTCAGATTGGGCAGATTCACGCGCAGCATTGGCGTGTTGCCTATCAGTTGTGTTAGCGAGTCGTAAATCATTTTTCGTATTTTTTCGTGGTGCAAAGATAGTGAAAAAAGTTAGGAATTAGGAGTTAAAAGTTAGGAGTGAATCGCATCGCAGATACTGCGATTTCATTCCATTATTCAATGATTCAATGATTTATTAAGTTATTGCGTCATTAAGTCATTAAAAAAGACTGCTCAACATTCGTGTCGAGCAGCCTTTTACTTTTTCTTTGCCGAAAGTTCCTATTTTTGCCAATTATCTTTCAGCGATGCGGTGCGGTTCAGAACCAAATGGTCGGGTGTGGTGTCGGGATCGACTACAAAATAGCCCTGTTTCAGCAGTTGGTAATGATTTTCCTGCGCAATGCCATCCTTTACGATTGGCGCATGCATCTCATTCGCAAGCGAACTTTCAATCTTTATTGTTTTGATTTCTAGACTGTTAGGATTCAGCAAGTCGCGAAAATCGCCCTCTTCGGCCGAAGGATTTTCAACGGCAAATAGGCGGTCGTAGAGACGCGCCTCGGCATCGATGCAGGTGTTGCATTCCACCCAGTTGATGGTCGATTTGGTCTTGCGATTGCCGCCTTCGGTGCCCGACTTGGAGTTGGGATCGTAGGTTGCGAATACGGTTGTTATGTTTCCTGCAGCATCTTTTTCGCAGTCTGTGGCTTGAATGATGTATGCCGATTTCAAGCGCACTTCGCGACCATTCGGACTGAGACGGAAGAAATTCTTGTCGGCATTCTCAAGGAAGTCGCCACGCTCGATGTAGAGTTCGCGTGCAAAACGCATTTCGCGCGTTCCGAGTTCAGGGTGCCCGTCGATGTTTTCGGCTGTTATCATCTCGCCATCGCCCTCGTAGTTGGTGATGACGAGTTTCACTGGGTCGAAAATGGCGCACACACGTGGTGCAGTCTCTTTCAGGCTTTCGCGAATGGTGTGTTCCAGCAGGCCAACATCAATCATGCCTTCCACTTTGGTGTAGCCAATCTTGTCGATGAAACTGCGAATGGCTTCGGCAGTGTAGCCGCGACGGCGCAATCCGCACACTGTTGGCATGCGTGGGTCGTCCCAACCACGAACCAGACCCTCTTTCACCAATTGCAGCATTTTGCGCTTGCTCATCACGGTGTAGGTGATATTTAGGCGGTTAAATTCGCGCTGTTTCGGACGATAATCGCCTTCGACAAATTGATCGAGGAACCAGTCGTAGAGCGGACGATGCACCTCAAATTCGAGCGTGCAGATGGAGTGCGTCACGCCCTCGAAATAGTCGCTCTGACCGTGCGCAAAGTCGTACATCGGGTATACATTCCACTTGCGTCCTGTGCGGTGGTGCGGGTGCGTGGTGATGATGCGGTACATTATCGGGTCACGAAAGTGCATGTTGGGGTGCGCCATGTCAATTTTTGCGCGCAGCACCATCTTGCCGTCTTCTACCTTGCCAGCCTGCATAGCCTCAAACAAGCGCAGATTCTCTTCCACAGGACGATCGCGATAGGGCGATGCCACACCTGGTTCGGTTGGCGTGCCTTTTTGTGCCGCAATCTGCTCGGCTGTCTGCTCATCGACATAAGCCTTACCCTCTTTTATAAAGCGAATAGCAAGGTCGTAGAGTTGCTGAAAATAGTCGCTTGCGTAGTAGATATTGCCCCATTTGAAACCCAACCAAGCGATGTCTTGCTTGATTGAATCGACATATTCCACATCTTCTTTCACGGGGTTGGTGTCGTCGAAACGCAGGTTGCAAATGCCGTTGTAGCGCTCGGCAATGCCAAAATCCATGCAGATGGCTTTCACGTGGCCGATGTGCAGATAGCCGTTTGGCTCGGGCGGGAAACGAGTCTGAATGCGTCCACCATTGCGACCCTCTTTCAGGTCGTCCTCCACAATCTGCTCGATAAAATTCAAACTACGCTTTGGAGCGTCTTCAGTTGTTGATGTCATTATAATTAGGAATTAGGAGTGAGGAGTGAGGAATTTTTGGTGAGAATTGACACAAAACAACAAATCAACTGATCGACCAAAGCCTCAAATCCCTTTTTTACGATTAAAATTGTCAATTATTCGGTTGCAAAATTACCATTTTTT
>CAVHRT010000021.1:0-20071 GCA_963638355.1 Flexilinea sp.
GCATCGGCTAGAAATTCGCCAATGCCAGGAATGGTGCGTAGCGACTTGGGCGATTGCTCGAAAATGGCTTCGGCACTGCCAAAATGGGCCAGCAGTTTGCGCCCATTTATCGGCCCAAGACCGTTGATCAAAGTCAGGGCGATTTGGTATTTTAGCGTTTCGTTCATGATAGTAGCAAGATGTGAGTAGCAAGTCGCAAGAAGCGAGAGTATCTTATGGTTTAGTTTTTTTTCGATTGTAGGGACGCACCGAGTGCGTCCAAGTTATTTTTTTCTTGAATTTGTAGAGAAAAATGCATGTGAAAGTCGCCAGCCAGCCGCCAAGAATATCGGCAGCGAGGTCGCCCCAACTGCCCGAGCGCGATGGCGTGCAAAATTCTTGCAAAATCTCCATCAAACCGCCATAAAAAACGGGCAAAATGAGCAGAAAAATAGCCATTTTCGCCAGCGGAAAATGTTTTTTTACATCGAGAAACGCAGCCACTGCCAATGCGGCATACATCGCGGCGTGCACCCATTTGTCGGCATGCGGCACTTGCAGTTTTGATGGTGCGGAGAGTGGCGCGAGCGACAGCACCGCAATGGCTGCCGCGCACAAAATGGTCTTCCAATATCTAGCAAAAATGCGCATAATTTTGCAAAAGTAGCAAAATTCTCTCAATCCAAACCACAAAATGGCGAAAAATGCATATTTTTGCGGCAGAATTGTTGTCTAACCCAATTAGAAATCAGAAATTTAGAAATCAGTAATTTTTCCGCCTGATGAAATCGAAAATCTTGAAAATTGTCTTTGCCAGCGTGCTTTTGATTGCCGCTGTGGTGGTGGAACATACCACAAATTTGCCCACGTGGCAACTGCTGATTATCTACCTTGTGCCGTACCTTGTGGTGGGCTACGAGGTGATTGCCGAGGCCGCCGAGGGTCTGCTGCATGGCGAGGCATTCAACGAAGATTTTCTGATGTGCGTTGCCACCATTGGCGCACTTTGCATCGGATTTTTGCCAGGTGCCGAGACGGAATTTCCCGAGGCAGTTTTTGTGATGCTTTTCTTTCAAGTGGGCGAACTTTTCGAGTATTATGCCGAAGGAAATAGCCGAAAATCCATCGCGCAGTTGATGGATATTCGTCCCGATACGGCCAATGTGGAGCGCAATGGCAACATCGAAACGGTGGCTCCCGATGGCGTGGCGGTGGGCGAGGTGATAGTAGTTCGCCCCGGCGAAAAAATCCCGCTCGATGGCTACATCGTCGATGGTACTTCGAGCCTGAACACCGTGGCACTGACGGGCGAAAGTGCGCCGCGCGATGTGCAGGCAGGCGATGATGTGGTTTCGGGCTGCGTGAACATTTCGGGACTGATTCGTGTGAAAACGACCAAATCTTTTGGCGAAAGCACCGCTTCGAAAATCATCAATCTTGTAGAAAATGCCAGCGACAACAAGTCGAAAAGCGAGACTTTCATTGCCCGCTTTGCGCGCATCTATACGCCTATCGTGGTGTTTGCCGCCATTGCGTTGGCATTCATTCCGCCTATTTTTGCCGAAAATTATTTGGCAGAATTGCCCATTTGGCTCAGTCGCGCGCTCACATTTTTGGTCGTTTCTTGTCCTTGTGCGCTGGTTATTTCGGTGCCGCTCACGTTCTTTGGCGGCATTGGCGGCGCATCGCGACAAGGAATTTTGGTGAAAGGCGGCAATTTTATGGATGCGCTGTCGAAAGTCGATTCTGTGGTTTTCGACAAGACTGGCACGCTCACTCGTGGCGAATTTGCCGTTACGGCCGTTCATCCCGACAAGATTAGCGAGACGCAATTGCTGCATTTGGCGGCGCATGTCGAGCATTTCTCCACTCACCCCATTGCGGCATCGCTCAGGGCGGCTTATCCTAATGTGAACGACGATTGCGTGGTTGAAAACATTGAGGAGATTGCAGGGCATGGCATTCGTGCGCAGGTGAACGGGCAAACTGTTTGCGTGGGCAATAGCAAAATGATGGAGAGCGTTGGTGCCGATTGGCATCAGTGTCATCATGTTGGAACCATCATTCATGTGGCCATCGATGGCATATATGCAGGGCATATTGTTATTTCCGATAGGGTGAAAGATGATGCCGCCGACGCCATTTCGTCGCTGAAAAAGGTTGGTGTGCGGCGCACTGTAATGCTCACTGGCGATCGCACCGAGGTAGCGCAAGCTGTTGCTGCCGAACTTGGAATAGACGAATTTCACGCTGAACTTTTGCCTGCCGACAAGGTGGCACATGTGGAGCGATTGCTTGGCGAAAAGTCTGTTGGCGCGACGCTTGCTTTCGTTGGCGATGGCATAAACGATGCGCCTGTACTGGCTCGTGCCGATGTGGGCATTGCCATGGGCGCACTCGGTTCCGATGCTGCCATCGAGGCGGCCGACGTGGTGCTGATGGACGACAAACCATCGAAAATTGCTACTGCCATTGCCATTGCGCGGCGCACGGTGGGCATTGCGCGACAAAATGTGTGGTTCGCCATTGGCGTGAAAGTGCTGGTTCTGGTGCTTGCAGGCTTTGGTCTCGCCACCATGTGGATGGCCGTATTTGCCGATGTCGGCGTAACGGTGCTTGCCGTGCTGAATGCCATGCGCACGCTGCGTATCTCGTGTGGTGAATGATGAAAAGCAATTTTGCAGTTGCAACAAAAAAATCGGCCTCTGTTTTGGAAGCCGATTTTTATCATTCAATGACTCGAAGATTCAATAATTCAATGATTATTTGAACACTGCGCGAACGGAATGCCCGTAGTAGCGTGGGTTGTAGCTAAGACCAAAATCGGTAGGCGCAAAATATGCCAACCAAGCGTATTCTGTTCCATTGCCTGAGCTTGTCCAGTAGTTGCCCCAAACTCCAGCATCGTTCACATGGTCGGTTTTGCAATCATCGCTATTGCGGTAGCCAGCGGCAGGCAGGAATATCGAATTTTCGTTGTATTTGCTTTTGACTTGGTAGCCAGCTACGCCTTTTAGTTTTGTCCATGTCCATGTGCAGTTGTTTGCGTCGCATAGTTCTGTCCATTCGGCTTTGGTAGGCATGCGCCAGCGTCCGCCCCATTTAGTGGCTACATCGTTGCTTGTGGGCAATGTTGTGGCAGTGCTTGTGTAGGTGTATTTATCCTCGCAATATGCGCTTTTTGTGGAGGTTTCGCCCCAAGCAAAATAGTGGCCGTAGTCTTGCGGATTTTCGGCACCAAGGTTGCAGCAGGCCCACATAGTTCCGCTCGGAAGCCCGAGGTCTACATAGTCTTGTTTGTTTTCGCTACCTACTGGTTCGTATTTGTCGCACGCCGTAAAAAGTGCAACCGAGCAGCAAAGAGCGAAGAATAGTTTTGTGTGTTTCATAATTTAAGATTTTAAGGTTATTATTTTTCAGCACACGACAAAAGGCGACCGAATTGAAGTTCGTTCGCTACATCGTTTTTAATGCATTTTTCGGAAATTAATTTAGCCGATAGGGGGGGGGGCTAAATGGCTAATAATCAGCAGTTTATATACATAACAAAACGGCGCAAATAGATTTGCGATGGTGTTCTCAATCGTATGTTTGCTGATGTTGGTCATAATCGTTGCAAAGATAGACTATTTTTCCACAACCACAAAATTTTTCAGCGAAAATTTTTTTTGGCAAGATTTCTACTCTAAAATCCTGTTACATGTAACGGAGTTTTCGATTAGGGAAGTGGCTCAGATTTAGATTGAAGCAAAAAAAAACGCCGCATTTCGCGGCGTCTTTTTTATTAGTTGGTTCGTTGTATCCAGCGAACATAACAGAAGTCCATGCGGTGGGGCAGGTCGCTGTTCTTTGGGAACATGCGGAAGGCGTACTTGTAGGTGCCGCCTTGCTCGAGCGTGTAGTCCAATTTGAAGGTGAGCAATGTGCCTTCGCGTTTCACAAGGTCGAATTCGCGCTTGTCGGCCACATGCATCTTGCCTTTTTCGTCGGCGTAGGTCATCACAAGTTCCAGACCGATGCACGAGTCGTTCAGGTCGTGAACGTCGATTTTGCCGATCATCTCGGTGTGTCCGCCCACCTCAACGCGGTCGAGGTTGTGAATTTCGAGCGATTGCACTTCGATGTTGTCCCAGCATTGAGCCACATGTTTTTTCCAAGCGGCAATCTCTTTGGCTTTGGCGCAGTTGTTGGCGGTGAGCTCGGCCGAGCGTTTTGCCAAAGGTGCGTAGAAACGTTCGATGTAGTCGTCGATCATGCGCTTGGTGGTGAAGCGTGGCGTGATTTGTGAAATCGATTTCTTGATGTAAGCGATCCACTCGGGCGAATAGCCTTTGGTATTTTTTGCAAAATAGAGTGGAATGATTTCGTTTTCGAGCATGCTGTAGATGGTTGCAGCGTCCAATTGGTCTTGGTGTTGCTGATTTTCGTAGGTGCGTTTGTCGGTCAATGCCCAGCCAGCGCCTTCTACATAGCCTTCGAGCCACCAACCATCGAGCACCGAAAAGTTGAGCACGCCGTTCATCTGTGCTTTTTCGCCCGATGTACCAGAGGCTTCGAGTGGGCGCGTTGGCGTGTTCAGCCAGATGTCGACACCCGAAACGAGGCGTTTGGCCAAGCGCATGTCGTAGTTTTCGAGGAAGATGACTTTGCCCAAGAACTCAGGCATACGCGAAATCTCGATGATGCGTTTGATGAGTGCTTGTCCGCCGCCATCGGCAGGGTGAGCCTTGCCTGTGTAGAGGAATTGCACGGGGTGAATTGGGTCGTTGACGATGCGTTTCAGGCGCTCCAAGTCGGTGAAGAGCAGGTGAGCGCGTTTGTAGGTGGCAAAGCGGCGACCGAAACCGATGATGAGCGCATTTGGATTGATGCGGTCGAGAATCGAGACGATTTTCGAAGGATCTTGCTGCGTCTTGAGCCAATTCTCTTGGAACTGCGTTTTGATGTAGTCGATCAGTTTATTTTTCAGAGCGGTGCGTGTAGCCCAAATCTCTTCGTCGGGCACATCGTTTATCTTCGCCCAAATCTTCATGTTCGACTGGTCGTTGTAGAAGTCTTTGCCGAAATATTTTTCGTAGACGGCTTTCCACTCCGATGCAGCCCACGATGGCATGTGAACACCATTGGTTACGTAGCTTACGTGCAGCTCTTCGGGCAGATAGCCTTTCCAGATTGGCGAGAACATCTCTTGCGATACTTTGCCGTGGAGCCAGCTAACGCCATTTACGGCTTGGCACATGTTGCAGGCGAATACCGACATCGAGAATTTCTCTTGGCTGCCAGGATTTTCGCGTCCCATATCGATGAATTCGTTCCACGAAATGCCGAGTTTTTCGGGATAGCTGCCCATGTATTTGCCAAATAGGCTCTCGTCGAAGGCATCGTGACCAGCGGGAACAGGTGTGTGGCAGGTGTAGAGCGACGATGCGCGTACCACTTCGAGTGCTTCGGAAATGTTCAATCCGCTCTTCACATAGTCGACCAAGCGTTGTACGCTGATGAGTGCTGCGTGACCCTCGTTGCAATGGTACACTTGTTTGGTGATGCCGAGTTTTTTCAGCATCAACATGCCGCCAATGCCGAGCATGATTTCCTGTTTCAGACGATTTTCCCAGTCGCCGCCGTAGAGTTGGTGCGTGATGGAGCGATCCCATTCGCTATTCATCTCCATGTCGGTGTCGAGCAGATAGAGCGAAACGCGACCAACAGCCACTTTCCAAACATAGGCGTAGACTGTGCGGTCGGGATAAGGCACTTCCACAACCATTGGCTGTCCGCCGGGTTCGCACACTTGCGTGATGGGCAGGCGGTTGAAGTTTTGTGCCTCGTAGTTGGCTATTTGCTGACCGTCCATGGTCAGTGTTTGTGTGAAGTAGCCGTAGCGATAGAGGAAACCTACGGCAGTCATGTCCACTTGGTGGTCCGAAGCCTCTTTCAGATAGTCGCCAGCCAGCACGCCCAGACCGCCCGAGTAGATTTTCAGGTGGTCGGTAAGACCGTATTCCATGCTGAAATAGGCTACCGACGGGTACTTTTTGCTCGGTTTGGTGTCGACATAAGCACGGAACTTAGCGTAGACTTCGTCCAGATTTTTCAGGAATTTTTCGTCTTCGGCAAGTTCGTTGAAACGCTCCACTTTCACGCGTTCGAGCATGGCGATGGGGTTGTGGCGCACTTGGCTCCACAGTTTTGCATCGATTGAGCGGTACAATGACTTAGCATCGACCGACCAAACCCACCAAAGGTTGAGCGACATCTCGTGAAGACGCTCGAGAGTCTTTGGCAGACGGGTTTTCACTGTAACCTCCACCCAGCTGGGTTCGTTTACATGATTTACTTTTACTTCCATAAAATTGTTTTGAATGAATTATCTTTTTCTACCTTAAAATTTCGAGTAATTTGGTGCGCAAAGATACAATTTTTTCCTCACTTGGCGACTTTGCGCAGTGCTATGTCGTAGGCTTTGTAATAGTAGGCGATGAATTCGCGCCAAAGGGCTTTTGCGGCGAGTGCCGAGGCGTTGGTGCGGATTTTCTTTTGCACTACAGCCGAAAGATTGGCGTATTCGGCCATCAATCCTGCAACCGATGAAACTACTTCGTGATAGTTGTAGTCGGAGCGTTGAACTACGCCCACGCCTTCGTCGAGGCTTGGCGAGAGCGGTTGTGCCCATTGTCCGAAACCCGACAAATTGGTGGTGATGGTTGGAATGCCAAACGCCACGCTTTCGAGCGGTGTGTAGCCCCACGGCTCGTAGTACGACGGATAGGCTGTTAGGTCGAATCCGATCAGCAGATTATAATAAGCGGTGTTGAAAATGCCATCGATGCCGTTCAGATAGGTCGGCACGAAAATCACTTTCACGGGCTCTTCCTTGCGGTTGGTCAGGTGAAACCAGTTGATGGCATTCAAAATGCGATCGTTCCATGGTTCGACCAGATTGTGTGTAACAAACGGATTATCAAGGCGTTCGGTGTGGCGACCATTCAGTTTTTCTGATAAATCGATGCGTGCGCCATTCGACCACGCTGGCACCATGATGAAGGCAATTACCTCGCGCGAGAGTGGTCGCTGCGACAGCGCTTTGAGCGATTCTACAAACACATCGAGACCTTTGTTCTTGTACTCGTATCGGCCCGAAGTGGAGATGAACAGCGCATTGTCGTCAATTTTGTAGCCAAGCAATGCCTCCGCCACGCGGCGCAATTTTTCGCGCGCATCTTTGCGAGCCGACTCAAAAAGTTTGCCTTTTGGCACAAAATCGTCTTCGAAACCATTTGGCGTAACCACATCGGCTGGCTTTTCGAGCAACTGTGCGCATTCGCGGTTGGTGATGTCGCTCACCGTGGTGAAGCAATCGGCCACATGCGCAGCTACTTTTTCTACTGAATGTTTGGCAACCATGTTCAGGTCGCGCGCCATCTGGTCGCCGTTGTATTCGTTCAGATAGTCGTAGAGCGGCTTGTGATTTCCAGCGATGGAGCGTCCGATAGACGTGGCATGCGTGGTGAAAACAGTCGCAATTTTCGGCATGTAATGCTTGGTGTAGAGCAGTCCGAAGGCAGTCATCCACTCGTTGAAATGTGCCACGATTTTTTTGCGGCCAAGGCGATGATATTTTACGAAACTTTCGATGACTGCGCCTACTGCGTAGCCAAACATCGACGAGTCGTCGTAGTCGCCATAGGCTTGCAGCGAATCGACGCCAAACCACTGCCAAAAATCGCCGTAGATTTTGTTTTTCTGCAACAAAAAAGGTCGATAATCGACCAAAATAACCAGCGGGCGACCGCATATATTCCACCGACCAACGCGCACTTTCAGGTTTTGTTGTTCGTTGGCATCGGCTACCCAATCGGCAAAATCGTCGGTCGGAACGAAATCGATCGGGTTTTTATTGTCCCAAAAATCGGGGCCGATGAACATGAGGTGATTGCCAAGTTGTTTTTCGAGCGTGCGTGCGCAAGTGGACAGCACCGTGTAGATGCCGCCAACTTTGTTACACACCTCCCAACTTGTTTCGAAAATATAATCGGGCGATATTTCTTCCATCTCTTTTTAGATGAATAAGGGTGGTTTTGATTTTTTGCAAAAATTGCGGTGCAAAATTACAAATAGTTTGCGACATACGGCAGTAAAATCAGCACCAACTGCACGATAATTTATGTTACGAAACACAAAAAAAAGCAGAAACGAACTTTGACGAACGCCTCTGCCTTTACTATTTCAATGTTCAGTTTTGTTACTTTTCGAGATAGGCAATCACGTCACCTTTCTGAACCATTGCGCCTTGCTCTTTTGGCTCCACTATGCGTCCTGCAAAATTGGCTGTCATCACCTCCAAGCCGCGACCGTTGGTCTGAATGGCGCAGAGATATTCGCCCTCTTTGTAGGCTTTGCCCTCGGCAGGTTTCACCGATTTGTCCTGATAGTCGAATTCCCACATCAGTCGGCCCGATGCAGCGGCAGCCACAGGTTCGGCATTTGGGTGGCGCAGTGCGCGGAAGTCGGGGATTGGCATCTGCACGCCCGAAGCCTTGAATTTGGCCTCCATTTTCTGCTGAAGTTCGGCGTTGAAACGCTTTTTGGCATCGCCCGATTTGTATTCGCGATACTGCTTTTCGTGCATGGCAAATTCGAACAACTCTTCGTCGTCCTGACCACGATCCCAACCCAGTTCTTCCATCTCTTTGATGTATTTTGGAAGCACATTCGGGTAGTTGTCCTGCGGGTTGCCATCGAAAAATTCGAAACCTTTCGATTTGGCCAGTTCCACAATTTCGGGGTCGAGTTTGCCAGGCAGACGACCTGCTTTGCCCAGAATCATATCCCAAGTGTTTTGGTCTATCATGGTCCAGCGACCTTGCCCTTTGCTCATGGCCAGCACGTTCATCAGCGCCACATTTTTGGTGTATTGGCTGAATGGTGTAACCAGTGGTGGATAGCCAAGTTTTGGCCAGATATATTTTACTTCGTCGAACAGCTCGATGAGCAGTTCATCTTCGCTAATTTCGGCTTTGCCTTGTGCTTTCAGGTTGCTGTTGATGGCAGCGTGAACGCCTTTCAGATCGGCCATGAGCGAACCCATCATGCCGCCGGGCAGTCCGCAACCTACGAGCAACGAAGTCATGTGGCTGTTGCGCGGATCGATGAAATAGCCAAGGAAGTCGTCGATGAAACTTTGCGTCAGGCGGCGCGCCTCCATGTAGGCTTTCATGTTGATGTCGGGCACAGTGAAACCAGCGTCTTTCAGCATGGCTTGAATGGTGATGACATCGGGGTGAACCATGCCCCACGCCAGCGGTTCCATGGCCACATCGAACACATCGCCGCCCGCTTTTGCCACCTCGAGAACCGATGCTACTGAAAATCCAGGACCCGTGTGTCCGTGATATTGAATGGTGATGTCGGGGTGGTTGGTTTTTATCGATTTCACAATGGTTCCGAGCACCGTTGGGCGACCGATTCCTGCCATATCTTTCAGGCAGATTTCTTGTGCGCCCGCCTCGATGAGTTGTTCGGCCATGTTGATGTAGTATTCGGCCGTATGCACTGGCGAATAGGTGATGCACATGGCGGCTTGCGGAATCATGCCAGCCTGTTTTGCCCAGCGAATCGATGGAATGATGTTGCGCACATCGTTCAGTCCGCAGAAAATGCGGGTGATGTCGGTGCCTTGCGCCTTTTTCACTTTGTACATCAGCTCGCGCACATCGGCAGGCACTGGGTTCATGCGCAGACCGTTCAAGCCGCGGTCGAGCATGTGCGTTTGAATGCCAGCCTCGTTGAATGGTTTGGTGAATGTGCGCACGGCTTGGTTTGGATTTTCGCCATAGAGCAAATTCACCTGCTCCGATGCGCCGCCGTTGGTTTCGACGCGCGCAAAGCAGCCCATATCGATGATTACGGGCGCCACTTGTGCCAATTGGTCTTTGCGCGGCACATATTTGCCCGACGATTGCCACATGTCGCGATAGACAAGGCTGAATCGTATCTCTTTTTTACTCATTTTGTTCTCCTTCAAAAAAAAATTACTCCGCTTTTTTGTCGTCGGCAGCGGCCTCTTCTTTCTCTTCGAATTCGGTTATGCCGTTGGCAATCAGCAGGTTGTACCACTGAACGAGTTTTTTTACATCGCTTGGATGCACGCGGTCGCGGTCGAAATCGGGCAATACGCCTTCGAACCAAGCAAACAGTTCTGCACCCGATGCTTTTGGTGCGATAGAGGCAGTTTTGCCGTTCTCTTTCTCCTTGATGAGCGTCAGGATTTCGCGCAATGGACGCTCGCCGTCGTTGGTAAACATGGCAATGTCGTTGAGCGAAACGGCTTTTTCGTGAGCAAACGATGGAATGCGCTTCTTGTCGATGAGCGATTCAACAATAATCATGCCTTTGCCCGACTGTGCCACAACTTTGTACAGTCCTGGGCGACCCGTGATGGTCAAAATAGTTTCTAACATGGTTTTGAGGTTCTATTTTTAACTTGATTTTTCAAAAAATTTCGTGCCGACAAAGGTACAAAAATTTCGTCAAACAAAAAGTGCCATCAAAATGCAATAATTTTGTAATTTTGCGGGGAGAATTATTCAATTACCCAATTTTTAATTATCCAATTATTTGGTTATACGCATTTGCGGTAATGCCGTGACAAGTCGCAACCTGCTGTGGATGCCGTAATCTGAAATCTGAAATAGATCAACTATGACTTTTGACTAAGACTAAGACTTGCCAACTGCAAATGATAAACGCGGACGTGGCGTGTCGCGTCCCTACAATCGGTTCAACAAGCGAAACGATAGAAACAGAAATCGCGACAGCGATTTCGAGAAACTTAGAAACAAAAAACGCTAAAGACCCTGACTAGTGCGTTAAACTTATCAACTTGTCAACTCATCAATTTTTCAACTATGACCTTGTATCCCAAACTGATCCTCGACGCCCTGACGCATGTGCGCTACCCTGGAACGGGCAAAGACATTGTGTCGAGCGGCATGGTAGAGGACGATATGCGCATCGACGGACAAAAAGTGAGCTTTTCGCTTCTGTTCGAAAAACAAAACGACCCTTTTGCGCGCTCGCTCGTGAAGGCGTGCGAACAGGCCATCAAAACTTACATCTCGCCCGAGGTTGAGATTGATGGAAACATCGCCATAAAATGCCGTCAACAGCCCGCTGCGGAGCAGAAAAAGCCGCTCGAAGGCGTGAAACACATCATCGCCATTTCGTCGGGCAAAGGCGGCGTGGGAAAGTCGACTGTGGCGGCAAATCTGGCAGTGGCATTGGTACAAATGGGCTACCGCGTGGGTCTGCTCGATGCCGATATTTTTGGGCCATCAATTCCAAAAATGTTTGACATTGAAGATGCGCGCCCCGTGGCCGACGAGGTCGATGGGCGTACGCTGATTGTGCCGATTGAAAAATATGGTGTAAAAATCCTGTCGATTGGCTTTTTTGTCGATCCCGATACGGCGCTTGTTTGGCGTGGCGGCATGGCTAGCAATGCCCTGAAACAGCTCATTTGCGATGCCGAGTGGGGCGAACTCGACTATTTTCTGATCGACCTTCCGCCAGGCACGAGCGACATTCACTTGACGCTGGTGCAGACCGTTCACCTCGATGGCGCAATCGTTGTAAGCACGCCGCAGCAAGTGGCTCTGGCCGATGCGCGCAAAGGGCTGCAGATGTTCGAAAACGACAAAATAAACGTGCCAATTCTCGGTCTGGTTGAGAATATGGCGTGGTTCACGCCTGCCGAATTGCCCGAAAATCGCTATTATATTTTTGGTCGCGAGGGCTGCAAACGACTAGCCGAAGAGAAGGGTGTGGCGCTGCTGGCGCAGATCCCGCTCGTGCAGAGCATTTGCGACAATGGCGACGCTGGCACTCCCGCCGCACTCCATGCCGATACCATCACAGGACAAGCCTTCCGCGCGCTGGCCGATGCAGTGGTGGAAAGGTTAGAGGTGAAAGGTTAGAGTTTATAGGTGAGAGGAGAGAGGGAAGAAATTTTTACGTAAATACGCAATTTTGTCGGTTGCGCGAAATTCCGTTTCTCGATTTTTTCGCCAGAATTTCTGTAGCGTTCGTCCCTGTTTTGCTTTTTTAACCGTGCAATTTTCGGTCTATTCGTATTAAAATTGTACCTTTGCGGCGTTTAATCTGAGGCAAAAATCAGAAAAATGGAATCTAAATTGCTGATTATCAATAAGTTCGCTCCGCTTGTCGTGGCAAAAATGCCTCTCTAAATCATTTCTAAATGGAACAAGAAACATTCAACCAACTTATCGAACGCGCAATCAAGGACAATTGGGATCTTGACGCGCTCACCGACTACAAGGGTGCCACGCTGCAATATAAAGATGTGGCCCGCAAAATAGAAAAATTGCACATTATTTTCGAACAGTGCGGCATCGAGCATGGCGACCGCATTGCGCTCTGCGGACGAAACAGCTCGCATTGGGGCGTGGCTTTCTTGGCTGCACTTACCTACGGCGCAGTGGCTGTGCCTATTCTGCACGAGTTCAAAGCCGACAATGTGCATGCCATTGTGAACCATTCGGAGGCAAAACTGCTCTTCGTTGGCGACCTTGTTTGGGAAAATCTGAACGAACAAGCCATGCCGAATCTGCAAGGCATTTTCCAACTGAACGATTTTCAGTTGCTGGTGTCGCGCGACGAGCGTCTGGTCTATGCTCGCGAACATCTGAACGAACTTTTTGGCAAGAAATTTCCCAAAAATTTCCGTCCTGAGCATCTTTCGTACTACGCTGGCGAACCCGACGAGATGGCAGTGCTGAACTACACTTCGGGCACCACTAGCGAATCGAAAGGCGTGATGCTGCCTTACCGCAGTCTGCTTTCGAACCTGCTGTTTGCCCACGAGGTTGTGCCGATGAAACCAGGCGACAAAATTGTGATGATGCTGCCAATGGCGCACATGTACGGTCTTGCATTCGAGTTTCTGCACGAATTTTCGCTCGGTTGCCACATCTATTTCCTCACGCGCATACCAAGTCCGAAAGTCATTTTCCAAGCCTTTGCCGAAATTCGTCCGCGCCTGATTGTGGCGGTGCCGCTCATCATCGAAAAGGTGATAAAAAAGAGCGTGATGCCAAAACTCGAAACGCCAACCATGAAGATTCTGTTGAGTCTGCCTTACGTGAGCGGCGTCATCAGAAACAAAGTGCGCCAAACCATTATCGACGCATTTGGCGGCAACTTCATCGAGGTGATTGTGGGCGGCGCAGCGTTCAACCAAGATGTGGAAAAACTGCTGAAATCGATTGAATTCCCCTACACCGTGGGCTACGGCATGACCGAGTGTGGTCCGATTATCTGCTACGAAGATTGGAGCCGTTTTGCACAGTCGTCGTGCGGCAAGGCTGCCCCGCGTATGCAGGTGAAAGTGCTTTCGCCCGATCCGCAAAACATCGTTGGCGAAATCGTGTGCAAAGGCCCGAATGTGATGCTCGGCTACTATAAAAACGAGAAGGCCACCGCTGCCGTCATCGACGAAGATGGCTGGATGCACACTGGCGACCTTGGCATTATTGATGCCGAAGGGAATGTGTTTATCAAAGGTCGTAGCAAAAATATGCTGCTTGGACCTTCGGGACAAAATATCTACCCCGAAGAGATTGAGGACAAACTGAACAACATGCTCTATGTGGCCGAAAGCATTGTGGTGCAACGCGACGAGAAGTTGGTTGGTTTGGTTTATCCCGATTTCGATGATGCCTTCAAACATGGCTTGAAAGAGGACGATCTGAAGCAGGTGATGGAGCAGAACCGCGTGGAACTGAACACTTTGTTGCCAGCCTACGAAAAAATTTCTGCCATCGAAATCTACCACGAAGAGTTCGAAAAAACGCCGAAAAAGAGCATCAAACGCTTCCTCTATCGCTAAAATTGCGAACTGCAAAAATAAAAAAGCGCGTCCCGATTTCGAGATGCGTTTTTTTGTTTATCGAGCAAATGATTATTCGCCCCTACAGTTCAACAATTTTTCAATCACTTCGGAAATCGTTGCAAACTCCTGATTATCAATCTGAAAACCATTTTCTTTGGCACAGATGGTGATTGGTGCGTTGTCGTTTGTGCCGATGCCAATGCGTGCCAGTGCGCGTTTCAGCCAGATAGTGTGCATATTGTCGCCCTCGATTTTTACGAATTGTTGCGGCGTGGGCGTGGTTACTTGGCAATGCCCGTCGCTCGGGTCGAACCGAAAACGCTCGTTGCCGAATGCCCGCTCGATGTCGCCGTGCAGCATCAAATCTTCGGGAATGCCTGTCTGTACGCCCGTTTGGCTCATCAGCCAGAGGCGGTCGGCCAGCTGCAGCGCAAGGTCCAGCTCGTGGGTCGACAAGATGAATGTTTTGCGCGTTTCGGCCGAGAGTTGGCGCAGTAGTAGCATTGTCTCGATGCGGTTGGGCAGGTCGAGAAAGGCCGTTGGCTCGTCGAGCAGCACCAACGGCGTGTCCTGCGCAAGGGCTTTGGCTATCACAGCGCGTTGGCGTTCGCCGTCGCTCACTTGGCTCACTAGGGCGTGTATTTTGTGCGCTAGTCCCACCTGATTGATGGCGGTCTCGACTATTTTTTCGTCATTTCCCGAAAGTCGCCCCGCCCAATTGGTGTACGGAAATCGACCCATTGCCACAAGGTCGTGAATGGTCAGATTGTCGACCATCACGCGGTCGGTCAGCACCAGCGACAGCAGTGTGGCGCGCTGAGCGTTGGTCATCTGCACCACATCGCGCTCCTGCACCAGCACGCGGCCCGACAGCGGTCGTTGCAATCCAGCCAAAGTGCGCAGCAGTGTGCTTTTGCCCGATCCGTTTTTTCCAATCAAGCAAATCATCTCGCCATCAGCCGCCTCCAAACTGAGGTCGCGCTGAACCACGCTCTTGCCATAACCGATATTTAATGCTACCGTTTTAAGCACGATAATAATTTCTTAATCGCTTAATTTTCAGTTATTTAATTAAAAATTGACAGTTTCTTTGATGCTGCGGTTCAATAGCGAAACTTTATGAACTTTATAACTTTATAAACTTGATAAACTTCTTATCAACTCGTCAACTTATCAACCCTAATCTTGCGACTTGCTACTTATATCTTGCGACTACTTTTCAGAATTATCCAAATAATAATCGGTGCGCCAACCAGTGCGCTCACGGCGTTGATGGGCAGCGTGTAACCTTGTGGTGGCAGTTGTGTTACAAGGTCGCACACCATCAGCAGACTTGCGCCGCAAAGCATGCAGCCGGGCAGGGTGGTGCGGTGGTTCGATGTGCGGAAAATACCCCGAACAAGGTGCGGCACTGCCATTCCGATGAAGGCGATTGGCCCTGTGAAGGCGGTTGTGGCGCCGGCCAACAGTGCCACGGCGGCTATTATCAGCGAGCGTGTGCGTGTGATGTTCACGCCGAGCCCTTGAGCGTAATTTTCGCCCAAAAGCAGACCGTTCAGCGGTTTTTGTATGCTGAAGGCGATGATAAATCCTACTATCGCCAGCGGCAACATCACCCACATGTAGTCCCAACCAACTGCGCTCAAGCTGCCGAAAGTCCACACTACAAACAGTTTCAGCGAATCGGGATTGCTAGTGTTTTGCAGAATGGTGACCAGCGAACCTGCAATCTGCCCAAACATGATGCCCACGATGAGTAGCGACACCGCCTCGCGCACCTTGAACGACACCGCCAAAACTAGCAGCAACACCAGCACCGCGCCAATGGTGGCGGCACTCACTAAGCCCCAGCCGTTTTGCACAAAAGCCACGGGCAGTAGACTGCCAGCCAGCAGATAGATGGCCACGCCAAGACTCGCGCCCGAGCTCACTCCAAGCACATACGGACCAGCCAGCGGATTGCGAAAAAGCGTCTGCATAAGCAGTCCAGCCACCGAAATGGCAGCACCTGTAACCACCGCAGTCAGTGCTTTGGGCAGACGAAAATTGAAGATGATTTCATGCGTCACGCGGTCGCTCGAAAAAATGGCGCTCCACGGCAAACGTACGCTACCAAAACTGATGTCGCACACAAAAAGTACCGCAGTAAGCACTGCTAATGCGATGAAAAATAATATGTTACGATTAATTTTCAAATTTTCAAATCTTCAAATAAACAATTTTAAACAGCGCGAAGCGCGAGAAACGACTAGAAACTTTTCAACTCCATTATTCTAGCTTATTGATGTAACTCGGCGCGCCCTCTATATTAATATGGTGTAGTGCCCAAATCAGATCTTTCAGAATCAGGTCGGGGTGAGCTACGCCGCTTTCCCAAAAGTCGTTGGCACCGCTGGGCAGCGTGCGTGCGTAGAAACCGTACACCTCGCCATTTTTTGCCGCGGCAAACAGTCCGTGGCGCGCATCCATGGCTAGCAGTTCGCTCATGGTGGCGGTGGGCGCATTTAGCCAAACTTCGGCATTGGCAAACTGGTGCAGCACTGTTTCGAAACTCAGCGGCAAGCTCGCCGTCTCTTCGTTATCTTTGTAGAGATAGTCGGCTCCAGCGTCGGCAAAGAGTTGCGCCATGTAACCGCGTCCGCCAGGCATGTACCAAGTGCCTTTGAAGTTGCCACCCGCCATTACCGTGGGCTTGTGATCGATGTTGGCTGCCAGCGTTTTGGCTTGCAGATAATGGCTTTCGATTGTGTCGAACAGTTGGCACGCTATCGCCTCTTGGTCGAAGAAGGTAGCCACCAGTTTTATCCACTCGGCGCGCGCCAAGGCGGTGCTTTCGGTCCATTCGTTGTTGTAGATGAGCGGGATGCCCGACGCCTGCAGCCGTTTCGAGTTGTTATCCTGCTGATTGTAGCTCGCCAGCATCAGCGCATCGGGGTGCAGTGCCAGCAGACATTCGGTGTTGGTGTTGAACGCATCGCCCAGCGAGGTTATTTTGCCATCGGCAAAGCGGCTGCGAATGGTGGCGTTGTATGCAAGTTCGGGATTGCAGACGCCCACCACCGACTCAAGGCAACCCAACATCTGCAAAAATTCGTAGTGTGTGCAAGAGGTTACCGCCAAGCGTTTCAGTGGTGTGGTCAGTTTCACGCCATTGGCTGGCACCTGCGTGGTGTCGTTTTTGGTGAGATAGTAGACCGCCAACGTTTCGCCCGCAGCCCATGGGTTGTTGATGGTTACGCGCTTGTAGTGGCTGAAATAATCCACCTCGAAACCTGTGGCGTATTTCACTGCCAGCGTCGAGTCCGACTCGGTGCGCGCGCCTTGTGTGGCGGTGTGCCCGCATGCCGTGAGCAGCAGCACCGTGCCTATCGCAAATATAATATGATGTGATTTCATACCGCAAAGGTAAAATTTTTTTACCGAATTATTTTGTTGCTCCAAAATTTTACACTACTTTTGCACTCCGAAATAGCGTTAGCAAGCCCTCCTCCCAGAAATTGGGGGGGGGGCTAACTATTTGATTTTCAGATAGTTAACTTCCTTTAACCCCCTCAGAGAGAGGGAAAAGGTTAGAGGTGAGAGTTTATAGTAGAGAAGGAAAAGCTGAATGATGCGAAAATCTCCCCTTTTCAAGGGGAGTACCGACGAAAGTCGGGGTAGGGTTGAAAATCGTTTAATAACACAATAAATCAATAACTTAATGCGCAGCGAGTCAGCTGGAGTCGTCCTGTTTAATTGTTTTTATTCTATGTAAACCCCTCCGCTACGCTCGTCCCCTTGAAAAGGGGACAGGCAAGGTAACTAACTTAATTGCATAAACAAAACTTGGACGTGCCATGGCGCGTCCCTACAAGGTAAAATTATTGAATCGTCGATTTCCCACACCCCGCTGTGGATACCCGCAATCTTCAAATCTTCAAATCTTCAAATAAACAATTAGAAACAGCGCGTAGCGCGACAAACTTAGAAACAATTATAAACTTTTTTAATACTTTTCCATTATGAAAAAAACTTTACTCTTTGCATGCTTGCTGCTATTGGGCGCAACATGCGCACAGGCTGCCACCACGGTCAAGATTGACAACCTCAAATACACGCTAAATGAGACAGACAAGACCGCCACTGTTTGTTATACTAGTGATGCCACTGGCGACATCGTCATTCCTGCCTCGGTTACCTACAACGAAACGGAATATGCGGTGGTAGAAATAGAGAGAGAGGACTTCTATAACTGCAGTGAATTAACCTCTATTACCATACCCGAAGGCGTTATTACTATTGGGGCGTGGGCTTTCTATGGTTGCAAATTTACCTCTGTTACTATACCCAATAGTGTTACTACTATTGGTGGAAATGCTTTCTACCAGTGCGATAAACTTACCTCTGTCACATTGTCTAGCAATTTAACCTCTATCGGAGAATCGGCCTTCTATGATTGTTCTAGTCTTACTTCGGTCAATATACCTGCCAGCGTAACAAGCATTGGCTATAGCGCCTTTGGTTCGTGTTCTGCACTGGAGACTATCACTGTGGAGAGTGGCAACACCGTGTACGACGGCCGTGACAATTGCAACGCCATTATTGAGACGGAAACTAACACACTCGTACAAGGCTGTAAAAACACCACTATACCCGATGGCGTAGTTGCTATTGGCCCGAATGCTTTTGATGCACTTTTTTCGCTTACTTCCATCACCATTCCTGCTAGTGTTACTACAATTGGAGCATATGCCTTTCGTAATTGTCAGCAATTAGCGAGTATCGAAATACCCAATGGCGTAACCACTATCGGTGATTGGGCTTTTAATACTTGTGCTCTTACTAATTTGACTATACCTGCCAGCGTAACAACTATTGGCCAGAGTGCTTTTAACAATTGTTGGAAACTGAAATCTATCGTCGTAAAATGGCAGGAACCACTTAAGTGCGGTTCTGATGCTTTTCAGTCGGTTTTTTCGGCTACGCTGTGTGTGCCATGTGGTACATCGGAAAAATACAAAGTAGCAGATCCATGGAGCAATTTTTCTTCGAATGTTACCGAGCAGGCGTATAGCATAATCGCACAGACCAACGATGGCAGCAAAGGCACAGTGGTTGTAACACAGCAACCTACTTGCGAGAGCAATCAGGCTATCATTGCTGTTACTACTTATTATAATGTTGGTATTAATAAAAGTTACGATTTCCTTGGCTGGAGCGATGGTGTAAAGGACAGGGAACGTACCATAACTGTAACTTGCGACACGGTGATAACTGGCATTTTTGGCTTTGATCAATATGAAGTTACCACCAAATGCGAACCAGCCGAAGGCGGCACTGTAACCCCTGGCGGCACCTACGAGAAATATACAAAAATTACACTCGAAGCTACTGCCAATGCGGGTTATCACTTTGACCATTGGACTGGAGGAATAACCTCCGCAAAAATAGAAGACAAAGAGGTAACAAGTGATCTTACTTACACTGCATATTTCGAACCTAACACATATACTCTAAGTAAAGGCACAATTACCGAAGGCGGTACGGTAAGTCATGCTATTGAAGCAAAATATGGAGAGACAGTTATGATTAACGTTTATCCAAACGTAGGCTACAAACTTGGCTCACTCACTGTAATGGATGTCGATAATAACAAAAAGGTTGAAGTGTCGGCCGATTACAAATTCACCATGCCTGCGGGCAATGTTACGGTTTCTGCCACCTTTGTGGAAGATGTTCACGATATCACCATTATCCAACCAGTGGGTGGCACGGTCGATGCAAGTAAGACCACCGCAAAAGAAAACGACGAAATAACACTTACCATCACGCCAGATACCGGCTACGAACTCGACGAGATATCGGCAAAAGATGCCAATGGAAATGATATAACAATTTCAGAAGATCACAAATTTACCATGCCGGCCGCAGAGGTTACTATAACGGCCACTTTCAAAGCCACAACTGCAACCGCCCTGCAAAATACCGAAATGGCAGAAATTTATGCCGAAAACGGCCGCATCTATGGCGCCGATGATATGCAGATTTTCACCGTCGTTGGTCAAAATGTTACCGAAATGAACGGTCAGCTGAGTGGCGTTTATGTGGTAAAAGTTGGCAATGTTGCTCAGAAGGTTATTGTGCGATAAAACTCCCTCTAACCCCTTCAGAGAAGTGGAAAAGTAGAGTTTATAGATTATAGGG
>CAVHRT010000022.1:0-19052 GCA_963638355.1 Flexilinea sp.
TCCCGTTCCAAGAAAATCGATGAATTGTTTGGGTTTGGCGGTGCGACTGTAGGGCCAAAAGCGGCTTCCAACGCCACCAGCCATTATTATGCAGAAGTTGTTTGTGTTCATATTTCTTGATGAAATTTAAGAATTGACAATAAATGATGAATAGTAAAAGTGTTATGATTGGGCAGTGCACTAAAGCAGCAAATTGAGAATTATGAATTTAGAATTAAGATCTGTGACCATAGTTGGCAGACGAAATCTTGCTACTTGCTACTTGCCGCTTGTCTCTAATCAGTTGAAAACTAGAATTTTAATCTGCTCCGAAAACTATCATGTTCAATTTGCTAAATTAGTGATTTTTCTTGAATTTGCAATTTCTTGTGGGCAACAAAAAAATCGGGACTTTCGCCCCGACTTTTCTGAACTTCGCTTGCTTGTTCATCAATAGATGAATTTGCCGCGCGAAACTATCTTCTTGTTGTTGTAGTAGAAGACGTAGATGAGCGTTTTGCCAGTGCGTTGCATGCGAATGATGCGTCCCGCCGCGCTCGCTTCGCAAATGTCGTCGTTGGGGTCGACCAGCGGCACATCGAGTTTGGTGAGCAGACGGCCTGCGGTGTCGAAAATGGCAATCGCTACATTGTTGCGGCGCGTGCTGGCTTTGAACAGTCCGTCGCCAACCATTGTCCAGCAGACATCTTCGGCTGTGGGTGCATCGCCAGGATTGATGGTCGATTCCACAAAGTTGATGGTGTAGGTTTGCGTGGTGCCGTCTTCGGCCGTGCAGTAGATGTACTGAACGAAACGATCGGTGGCACTTTCGCCATATTCCACAGTTTGCAGTGCGCTATCGCTCGCAATGCCTTCGATGGTTGGCAGCGTGGTCGCGCCTTTGGCAATGGTGTAACTGTATTCGAAGATGGTCGGTTCAAAATCTTTCAGCGATTTGGCATCGATCAAAATATCTTTCAGCAGTGCGTTGTCCGATTTTTCAATCTCGAATGTCAGAACATAGATGTTGACCGAACCATTTTGTGCCGTTACGGTTACGAGTATCACGCTTGTGTTGTCGACTAGCGTGGTGAGCGTATCGCCCGCTTCAACGGTGATGGTGCTACCAGCGGCAATCACGGTGCCGTCGCTCAAAGTGCCATTGTAGGTGAGGGTGAGCGTGGTGTCGGTGCAGGTGATGGTCTCGGTGGCATAGGCTGCCGTCACGGTCTGATCTTGGTCGCCTTTTTCGTAGCGCAGATTGTCAATTTTCGGGAATTCGTCGGCAGTTGTGCCAAGGTCGAACAGCAGGTCGTAGGCGGTGGTGTCGGGGTGGAACAGCGGATCGAAATCGGGATAGATGATATCGACAAAATAGAGATCTTTCAGCGTGTTATTGCTCGAAAGTGCCACGGTGAAGTGCAGCGTGTATTCGTTGCTCTGCATCTCGTCCTGCGAAACTACGCTGATGATGGCGTTGCCGTGTGTGCCAAGACTGTCGCTCACAAGCGCTTCGGTGGCGAGCGTTACCGATTTGTAAGCCTCTTCGTCCAACTGCGTTTGCCAAGTGATGGTGGGCAGTTCCGTTGTGCCGTAGGGTAGGGTGATGTAGTATTCAAAGTCGTCGCTGGCGAAGGTTTCGCTGGTGGTGAAGCCCGTGGCGGCAGAGTCGAGTGCTTCGGCATTGATGAAGATGTTGGCGAGCGAGGCGTTGTCGGACAAACGAACATCGAACACGATGGTGTACTCTTTTGTGCTAACGCCATCGGCAGCCGTTACGCTGATGGTGGCGGAGTTTTCGCTGCGAGTGATGTTTACAGTCTGACCTTCGTCGCCCGTTTCGTAAGTTATCGCCATGTTGTCGATGTCGGTTCCGTAGGGCAGCGACACCGAAATCGGGTCGGTTGCGTCTTTGTCGAAATTGCTGATTGCCGCGCCATCAATCAGAATGTTGTTGAGCGTGGCGTTGTCGGACAGCGCAACGGTAAAGTTGAATGTGTACGTCGTCTGACTGCCATTTTCGGCGGTAACGGTGAGCGTGTAGTGACCATTCAATCCTTCGAAAACGGAATCTTTCACAACGGTTTGATATTCGTCGCCAGCCTCCCAAGTGATTTGCGGAAGCGTGGTTGTGCCGTATGGCATCACACTGTCGTATTGCGTCTGGCGCGGATCGAAATGCATGTAGGGCAGTTCGTCGAAGAAGATGGTGCGCAGCGTGTCGGCATCAGAGAGCAACAGCGTGTTGTGCAGCGTGTAGGTGCGCTGATTGCCGTTTTCGGCCGTCACCACAATTATGGCGTCGCTGTTGAGCGAACTCATCTGCTGGCTGATTTCGACAGTTTGATATTCATCGCCACGGACGAACTCAACGCTTACCTCGTCGCGCGAGCCGACTGCCCAAGTCAGTTGGTAGTCGTTGATCTTGCCGCCAAAGGCATGATCGGCAGTGTAGTGCGTGCCTTCGAGTTGCAAATGCTCTTCCAATCCGTTGATATTCAACAAGATATCAGCCAAAGTATCGATCGCCGATTTTTCAATATTGAAATTGATGGTGTAGGTGCGGCTGTTGCCCTTTTCGGCCGTTACGGTGATGACCGATGTGGCGTTGTAGGCGTCAGTAGCGTTAGTTGCAATGCCGACAGTTTGCCACTTATCGCCTTTGCCTCGGCTGTCGCTCTCCGATGGCGCGATGGTTGGCCATTGGCGCGTGCCAACGGGCAGCGTAACGTTGTAGGTCTTGACATCGGCTGCGAAATCTTGGTCGACCACAAAATCGGTCTGATGCGTATTCAGCGAGTCGCCATCGAGGTAGATCATCTTCAGCAGGTCGTTGTCCGACAGTTCAACATCGAAATAGATGCTGTAGGTCTTGGTGGTTGTGCCATCGGCGGCGGTAACTACGAGGTTTGTGGTTTCGCGTGTGCCGTTGTTGCTGATGCTTACATTCTGACCTTCGCTGCCAAGCACTGCCACAATGTCGGGACGAATCTCGGTGCCTGCGGGCAACATCAGCGTGTAGTCGGTCTTGTCGGCACTGAAGCCCTCGATCTGCACGCCATCAACCTCAATCTGAGCCAAATCGGCATTGCTTGAGCCAGCAGGTTTTGTAAAGTTGATGATGTAGGTCTTGGTATCGCCATTTTCGGCCGTAACCACAAGCGTTGCGCTGTTGCTGTTCACGGTCAGTTCCACTTGTTGCTGATACAAATCTTCGGTAGTGTAACTAACCACAGGCACTTCGTTCGACGAAAGTAATACGTTGTATTCCAGTGTGTTAGCATCGAATTCTGAAATGGCAATGTAGTTCACTGCCAGACTTGTGAGATTGGCATTGCTCGATTTTTCGGCAACGAAATTCAGCGTGTAGATATTCTCCGTGCCATCTTCGGCCGTAACGGTTATGACGGTCGCTTCGCCAAGCCCGTTTTGCTCCATTTTGATGGTCTGTCCAGCGTGGTTGGCGCGGAATGTGATGTTTGGCATGACGGGCTCAGCCACTTTCGGATTGCCGCACGCTAGCGTAATGTTGTAGTCGGTGGTGGCAGGGTCGAAGGCTTTGTCGGCCGTGTAATCCGTGGCATTGGTCGTCAGCAACGCACCATTCAGCTCGATGCCGGCTAGCGTGGCGTCGCTCGATGGCGTGTGGCGCAGGCGAATCACTGTGGTCTGCTTGGTTGTGCCATCTTCGGCGGTAACCTCAAATGTGGCTTCGGCAAAATAGTTTTCGCTCGGAGCATTTGTCGCAAATTGTGGCGCATTGCTTGCCGTCTGTTGATTTAGTGTGAATGTTGCTTTGATGGTCTGCGCTGCCTCGCCTTGTATGGCCTCGATGGTCAGCGGCTCGGTGCACTCGATGGTGTATTCGTACACATTGTCGTTGAAATCGGCCAGCGGCGTGCCATCAATCAAGATGTTGGCGAGGTTGGCGTTGTCGGACGGCGTGCGGTCGAATTGTAGCGTGTAGCGGTGCGTCTCGCTGCCGCGGACTTCCCACTCAACGCGGTCGGCTACGATGGTTTGCACTACGGTGTCGGTTGCATCGATACGCTCGAAAGTGGTGGCGGTGCGCTCGTTGGCTGCGTAGTGATAGTCGTAGGTGGCGCGGTCGAACTGGTCGAATGGCTGATTACCCAGCACGCTAATGTTCGACAATTGCCCTGCGGTAACGGCTTCCGCCCAATCGAAAATGATGCGATATTCTTTCGTGTCGATGCCATTTTCTGCTACAACATTGATGCGTGCAGTGTCGCCCGTGGCGAGCGTAACTGTCTGACCGTCAGATAGTTTCGTGTACCGAATTTCGGGCAATGCCTCGTTGGCTGCGAGCGAAATGCTATATTCTTCGGTGGCGGTATCGAATGTCAAATCATGCCCTTCGACTGCCAGATTTGCCAAGGTGGCATCGGCACTGCGTTTTTCAACGAATTTCAGATGATATTCGCGTGTGGTTGTGCCATCTTCGGCAGTCACGGTGATGGTGTCACCGTGGAACAGAACGCTCTGGTGCATGTTGCCGCGAATGGCCATGACATCGGGCATGAAGCGCGTGCCATTTTCAACCTCGATGGTGTAATCTGTGGTGGTTGGCGAAAAATCTTTCAGTGTGTCGCCATCGACGATGATGCCTGCCAATGCAGCATTTTTCGAGAACGGACGGTTCAAATCTACGATGTAGTGGCTCAGCGTGCCGTCCTCGGCTTTGGCGGTGATGTTCACCACGCGAGTCATGTAGTTGCCGCTGCAGTTTGCCTGCTCGTCGCCGTAGGTGTAGGTGTATTCTTGGTCAGCCACTTCGCCTTCGAATGTCAAAACGGGCGCGCCTTGCAGTTCGGCATCAATCTTCACGGCTTGAATCCAATCGCCATCGTATTTTCCTTTGAAACCGCTGGTTTCTATGCCATTCACAAAAATCTTCGCAATTTTGCTGTTGTAGGCAAATTTCACCCAATCGACAAGCATTTCGGAGGCGGCTTTGCTCTTCAGTGCGCTGGCATTGTCGCTCTCGCAACTGTTTATCAAAATGCTCATGGTCGCTGGATTTTCGAGCGTATTGTCGGTGAACGACATCACTGCGGTTTTCCAAGTGTTGCTGAAGTTGTTGTCGGTAAATTCTTTGGCATACTGACCGTTGTTCAGCGAGAATTTCAGGCTGATGTTGTTCACGCTCGATTGCGAAACGGCGTTGTAGTGCATCGAAAGTTGGTCGGGCGTGTTGCGGAAATTGATGCCGCCAAAGGTCGATGTGGTCGACGAGCCGTCGTTCAGCGTGGCGCTCATCTCGCCAAGGAGCATCAAGCCTGGAATGGAACCGTCGATCACTTTGTTGTAGGCGGTGGTGAGTTTGGCGTAGTCGCCATCTTGCGTCACTTCGCTGCCTGGCGTGTAGGTGCCTTTGGTTATTAGGCTACCAACGGGCAATCCGAAGATGGTGGCGCTGCTCTTCACCTCGGTGGCTGCAGCGGCATCGGCCAAGACGGTCCAGCCTGTGGGTTTGCTTGCCGAAGTGGTGATGGCAGCGGCTTCCCAACTGCTGAAATCGGCGTTCGGGATCACATCTTTTTCGTAGAAGAAATAGATGGTGTAGACCGCGCTGCTGTTGTCGTCCTTGCCATAAACGGTGATTTTTGCGCGCTTGGTGTTCACCTCTTCGTCCTCGATGGTGGCGGTGGCGTTGTCGAAAGTGTAGGCGATAGCAGCATTCGACGATTCATCGTTGTCGACACTCACCACATACTGATGTTTTGCCGGATCGAAATCGGCTATTTCAACGTCGTTCACGCTTATCGAGGTGAGTTGTGCTTGCGGCTGCGCAATGGTTGGTTTGATGGTGTAGACGGCATCGGCCACGCCTTTGCGGTTGGCTTTCACGGTGATGGTGGTTGGCGCATAAACGCCGCCATTGTCTATCAGCACGGTCTGCTCGTCGTACTTTTTCACGCAGGTGATTTTCGGCATGGCGGTTGTGCCGTAGGGCAGAGTAATCTCTTTCTCCATCTCCGACGACATACCAATGCCGTCGATAATGTAGTATTGCAGCAGATTTTCTTCGCTGCTCTCGGCTACTTCGAATGCGATGCTGTAGGTGCGCGTGTCACCATTTTCGGCGGTCACAGTGATGCGGGCAGTGTCGCGCAAACCAGCGTCTATCAGCGTAATGCGTTGGCCGGTGGCTTGGTTGTCAACTTTGCCCAGCTCCCAATGGATGGCTGGCACGGCGGTCGTTCCGTAAGGCATTTTTGCCGTATAAAGTAGCACATCGGCGTTGAAATCGGGAACTAACTCGTTGGCATCGTCTACGGTCAGATTTTCGAGCGCAGTCAGGTTCGATTTCTCCACTGGGAAATGAATGGTATAGTCGCTTGCGTCGGTGCCATTTTCGGCCACTACATGCACTGTGGTGGTGCTGTCCACGCTGTTGTAGCGAATGGTGATGGTCTGCCCATCGTGCGCTGGCACTGGATTGATGCTTGGCACGGCAGTGGTGCGCCAAGCCAAAGTCTCGGTGTATTCGTGCAGTTCTGGCGCAAATCCCGCGATGCTCTTATACTCGTTGCCGTCGTACAGTTGCAGGTCGCTCAGCGTGGCGATGTCGCTCTTCTTGGCTTGATAAGCGATGTCGTACTCTTTGCTTGTGCCGTCTTGGGCGGTAACCAAAATCTGCGTGCCATTCAGCCCCGAATTGGCCACGGCAATGTATTGCGTGCCATCAGCATCGATGGTTACTGCGGGCGTTTCGCTGTCCACTGTTACAGTGTAATCGCCATTTTCTGGTGCAAATCCTGCCACGCCTACGCCATCAATTTCGATTCCGTCGATGGTGGCATCGCTTGGTATAACTTTCTGATATTCAATGCTATAAGTGCGTTTTGTAACGCCATCGGGAGCGGTAACTATTATCTGCGCAGTGCCAGCCAACAGTGGCTCAACTACGATGTAGGTTTGTCCTTCGACATTGCCCGTGTAGCTGAGTGCAGGTGCTTTGGTGGCGTCGGTTGCTAGCGTGTAGTGGTAATCGGTGGTTTCTGCATCGAAGCCAGCCAGCGGCGTGCCGTCGAGTTCTATGCTGCGCAATGTAGCATCGCTCGAAGTGGTGCGCGCAAAGCTGATGGTGTAAGTCGAAATGGTGCCATCTTCGGCCTCGACGGTTATCTGCGTGCCGTTCCAGCCGTTGTTTTGCAGCAATACGGTTTGCGTGTCATCGCCTTTGATGTAGCCGATGGTTGGCAGCGTGGCGGTGCGTGACAGCTCTATGCTATAATCGAATGTTTCAGTGGTGAAATCGCTCAAAGCCACGCCGTCGATGGTTATCGCTTGCAGACGATTGTTGCCATTCAGCGCACGGTCGGTAAATAATATGGTGTAGATGTTCGGGTCGCCAACTTCGGGCGTTACGGTAATTTTTGCCGTTCCGAGCAGCATTGGTTTGACGATGCTCACACTCTGACCCTCGTTTTTGTCCACTTTGATGTCGGGACAAGCGGTTGCCGCAGCGTCGAGCAGATAGGAGTATTTGTTCACTTTCGGATCGAAGCCTGCCAACTCTGCGCCATCAACGTAAATCATGTTCAGCAGGCGGTTCGACGAACGTTTCACGCTGAAAATCAGCGAGTAAACGCGTGTGTCGCCATTTTCGGCCGCTACGGTGATGGTGGTTGTGCCGTTCACGTCGCCAGCCACTATGGTCGTGGTTTGACTGCTTTCAGCTTTCACAGGCGAAATCGTGGGCAGTTCGGTCGTTCCGCTGCTCAGTTCTATGGCATATTGCAGCGTGTCGGCATTGAATTTTGCCAACGCAGCGCCATCAATTTTGATGTTTGCCAATGCGGTGTTGCTCGATTTTTCGACTGAGAAATGAATGATGTAGACTGCCGTTGCGCCCGATTGTGCCCGCACGGTGATTTTCGTGTCGCCTTGCACGCCATCTTTGCGCATGCTGATGGTTTGCCACTCGTCGGCAGCAGTGTAAGTGATGTTTGGCAGCGTGGTTGTGCCGCTCGCCAAGGTGACGCTGTATTCCAGTTGATTGGCGTCGTAAGCCAGATTGTAACCCTCCACGCTCAGCGAACTAAGTGCCGTGTTGCTGGCTTGTTTCACGCTGAAGACGATGGTGTAGGTGCTTGTCGAGCCGTCTTGCGCCTTGGCGATGATGCGCGTGGTGCCGCTCACTCCGCCCGAAACTATGGTCGGTTCGCTCTGATAAGCGTCGCCTTTTTCGCAGGTGATGGCGGGCAGCGTGGTTGTGCCAATTGGCAATTCGTACGAATAGCTGAATTTATCGCTTTCGAAGTCCGAGAGCAGCGTTCCACCAATGTTTATGGCTTTTAGCGTCGAAACCGACGATTTGGCTGCGCTGAAGACAATTTTGTAGATGCATTTTGCTCCGCTGGCGGCGGTGACGGTAATTTTGTATGTTCCTTCTATTCCGCTAATGCCGCTCGCATCGGTGGTTATGGTTTGGTAGTCGTCGCCCTTTTCGTAACTGATAGCAGGCAACGCGTTTGTGCCAAGTGGCAGATTCTGGTAGTATGTGTTTTTTTCGGCGTCCCAGCCGTCAATCGTTGTACCGTCAAGTTTCAGGCTTTTCAGGTAACAGTAGGTCGAAGCGGTGATTTTGAACGACAGTTTGTAGGTTCTTGTCGTGGTGTTACCTGGTGCTTTCACCGCTATGTTGTATGTGCCGGAGCAACTGCCGTCGGCTATGGTTACATTGTTTGTGGCTGTGATGGTTTGGGCGCCATCGGGATAAGCCGAAGTGTAGGTTATTTGGGGTAGTGTAGTGGTGCCGAGCGGCAATTCTACGGTGTAACTGTTTTTTGTCGATGCAAATCCTGCAATCGATTTTCCGCCAACTTGAATGTCGGCAAGGGTGTTATCGCTCAATTTTCCAATTGAAAAGGCGATGGAGTAGGTGTTTGTCGCGCCATTGGCGGCTGTCACCTTCACGGTGGCAGTGCCTGTGGTCGATGTTGGTTGCGTTATGCTGATGGTCTGGCCATCGTCGCCTTGGGTTACGCTGATGGTGGGCGTTTGTGTGGTGCCGTAGGGCAATTCCACGTTGTACGAGGTGATGTAACCGTTGTAGTTTGGCAGCGCCGACGAGGTCGCCCCCACCGTGTAGGCGATGGAGGCTGGCCTGTTGTTCGACGATTGCTCAGCAACAAATTTTATCTTGTAAGTGCTTGTGCGTTTGCCGTCTTCCGACTTCACCGTTATCACCACGGGCGAGCCGCCCACAGTGGCTTTCGATTTGTCGATGGTTATCTCGCTGCCGCTCAGCGTGCGACCCGAAAAAGTGGCACTCGTTCCTTTGGCGTTGGTCAATGTGCCCACACCGCGCTTCGCAAATATGTCGGGAATGGCAGTTGCACCAAGTCCGAGCGCATAGGTCTGCTCCTCGCCATTGTTTTTAGTTGGATCAAATCCCGACCAGCGGCGATTGTTCACAAACAGCTCATCGATGTTCGAACTGTAGATCAATTCTACATCGTCCACATAGAGGTCGTTGCCGGGATAAAGTCCGCTGTTGGCGCGGAAGTTGGGGTAGTTGCCTGCCGAAAAAATCACATTACACATCTCAGGCGCATCGTTGCCCGTGTAGTAAATAGGCACGCTTATCTGCGTCCATTCCGAGTAGGTCTTCTTCTCTTTCACCCAACCTTCGGCCACCTGCGTTGCATATTGGCTGGTGCTACATTTGTTGCCGTCGAGGGCTTGGCGAATATCCGACTCTTCGTTGGTGTGACTGGTCGATGTGCAGCCGCCGCTTTTGCCCGTGTAGGAGTTGCCTTGAGCTGTGCCTTTCCACGAATAGAACAAAATGTGGTAAAACTCTTTGTCGGTGTTGCTGCCCGTGCGCTTAATCCATACTTTCAGCGTGTCGGGGCGGTATTTGAAACTGATGCCGCCATCGCAACCTGCCGTGGCTTCGCTTATTTTGGTGATGCCTTCGAGGTACGACCATGGTCTACCAAGTGCCATGTAGCCTGGTGCTGGCTCGGTAATGCCTGCTGCACCCACCTCTTTGTCGGCTATGTAAGCACTCGAACCGCCATTGCGCCCGTCCTTTTTGTACATGAAAGTGAATTTGAAACCGACTTGCGTAACGTTCGAACCATACCACGATGCTAACTGCGCATTGCCGTCGAACGAACTGCTCCAATCCTCAAATCCTGAGTCAGGCAGTTGTTGCGCCACCGCTGTAAATGCCAACGCCAGCGCAAATATCATTGTTCCGTATCTTTTCATTTTTCTTGAATTCATTTTAGTTTGATTTTTCAGCGAAAAGTCTGTCAATACCGCAAAAAACGAAATTAATGCGTTCAACTTTTCAACTCTTCATCTTTTCAACTATTCTTCCACAATATTTATCGGAATTTCTACCTCAATAATATCGCAAAGTTCTTGATTTTCAGGAGTAAATACGCCTTTTGCAATCCACAAGCAAGCCTGCAATGTGGTTGGTGTGCTGTCGTCGAATTTCCACGTGCCAGCCACCGACGATTCTACATGCACTTCTACATCGCTCAAAGCCACAGTTTCGCCTGTCGATACGGCTATCGGCCTTGTGGCGGCAAAAAATTCGGCTTGAGTTTTGCGCAAGGTTACGGTGTAGACCACCGTGTCGCTAGGCAGATTGTTGGCGTCGCCATTTTGCCAAGCGGCTATCACCAATTCGGTGCCGAGTGCAGCCATGTTGGTGGCGATGTTTAGTGCGTTATTCGCGCCAATGCTTGCGTAGGGTTTGCCAGAGCATTCGCGAATCTCGTAACTTACAGGCAAATTCGATGTGGCGCGCGCATCGAGCGTAATGCTGTCCATTACGCCAAGCGTTTCGTCCATCTGCCAAACTATGCGCTGCGGACGACGGTTCACGTTTATCGCCAACGAGTCGTGCGCAATGTCGTAGAGCGACTGATTGTATGGCCCAAATTCTACCTGATATTTCACACCAGTACCAGCATTCGGCACTATGTTGCGGTTGGCCCAGTAGAAATCGCCCGCAATCTCGTCGCCTGCAATAGTCGTGGCTTTGCCGCCAATCAGTTCCACCTCGCTCAAGGTCTGACCGTAGGTAATGTCGTTGCCAACGGTGGGCAGCGTCAGTTCGGGCAGACCTTTGAAAATGTGAATTCTGATGCTTAGCGGCGTGGCGTCGTTGTAGAATTCGCCATCGCCAGCACAAGTGGCGGTGATGGTTACCGCGGTGTCGGCTTGCAGATAGACCAATTTGCCATTTTCGTCGAGTTTCAAAATTGTCTCGTCTTCGATGGTGTAGGTTATCGGCAGGTGCGATGCGGAATTCTCCAAGTTCAGCGTCCATGTCTGCGTGGTGGCGACCGAATCGCGCAGCGGCCAACTCAAGTTTTGGTCGCGCTTGCTCACTGTGGTGCTTATTGGAATGCGTATTTCGCCATCTTTTTCATTCTTGATTATCAGTGTGTTAGCATCGTTTTCGATGGTCGATGGCGTGTATTTCAGCGTGATGACTGCTTTGCCATATTCGCCGCAATCGCCAGTGCCAATGGTAACGGGCGAAACCGAGAATTCGTCATTCTCGCTCTCCAACGACACGCTCAATTCTTCTTGCAAATTGCTGTAATTCACCACAATCTCTCGGCTCGTGGTGGTTTTGTACTGTGCCTCGATGCTCACGCTGGCTTTATCAGCCTCCACAAAATGGGCGCGCGTAACTTGAATGTTTTTGTAATTTTTCGTTAGCGTTGCACCAGTTTTCGTTCTGAAACGAATTTTTGTGGCGTTGCGATTCAAACTGTACGAATAGGTGGCATAATCAGTGCCCAAATCGGGGTTTGCTACCTCTTGCCAACTGCCATTGAGGTATTGTTCCACATAGAAGTAGTTGACCGAAAAGAGCGCTCTTTTCGCCTCGAAGGTCAATTTGTCGGGACAACCATCTAATGCCAATTCAGGACCAGTTTCAATGGTACTCAACGAACGCTCTGTTTCGTCGTAGAGCGCAAACGGCTCGTCCAAGCAACTGGCGTTCGGGTCGCGCACACGCAGCGTCTTGGTCATGGTGGCGGTGGCATATTCGGTCTCTCCATCGCTTGCCGTGGCTTTGATGGTGGCAGTGCCAGCGTTGCTGGTCGAAATTGTTAGCACACCGTCCGCCGAAAGCGACGAAATCACTCCGCTCGTATTGTCCACTATCTCGTAAGTGATTGGCACGCCCGCGCTCGATGTGGCGTTGAGCGTTATCGGACCTTCGCCCCATTTCAGGATCAGTTTCTGATTCCAACTGATTTTTTGCGTCTTCAGATGGGTAACGTGCAGTCGCAGCGTGTCGCGCACCTCTTCCGTCTGGTCATCACCCGCTTGATAGGCAATTATCTCGGCATCGCCCTCTGCTACAGCGGTCAGAGTGCCATTCTCGACTCTCAAAATGTTCGAATCGCTCGATTTCAGTTCGGTCAGCGCCAAACCGCTTGTTGCGTAGGCAAACGGGTTGCTGCTCGAACCAATCACTTCGCCAATCGACAGCATGGTAACGCCTTCGTCCCACCACACGATCTGCTGCTCTTCGCCTTTGGCTACGCCAGTCAGGGTTACGCTCGCTTTCTGTGTTCCCGATTCGGAAATGACAATGGTTGCGCTATACGAACCCTTCTTCGTTGGTTGAAAATCGACGCCAATCTCCTCCGTGCCATAGTTGCAAGTGCTCGAACTGATGGCTGATTTTGTTATCGAAAAGATATCGCTTTCGACTGCCAGCGTTAGTGGACCAACATTGCTCCAATTTACCGAGAATTTTGCATCGGTCGACGAACCGCCAACCTTCACTGTGCCGCAGTCCACCGTCGTTGCCGATGGCTCGACATAGGTCGCTTGGGTGACTTTGATGTTTTTGAAGTATTTGCTCAGTGTTGCCCCTGTTTCTGTATAAAATTTTAATTGCGTCGCTTTTCTATCTATCGAATATGGGCCATAATCTTTGTAGTCTACTGTTTTCTCAATTCCCAAGATTGTTTTAGTAACTTCACCTGGTTTCTCGCTAAAAACATCAGTCCAATTCGTGCCGTCTGTGGTGTAGGCGACATGCAATTTCCCTTGACCAGTGGCAGATCGTTTGGCAGAAAAATACAACTTGTCGCAATTTTGGTTGCTGATATTGTAAGTTTTGCTGCTGATAGTGGAAAAACTACTTTCGCTTGATTCGTTCAGCACATAGCATTCCGCCCACGCTTGTGGTGCAAACGCTGTCAGTAGCATAAATGCCGCGAATAAAACTTTGCTTTTTCTCATTTTTTTCTGTTTTTTGTTTGGAAAAATCTCTCGTACTCTCGTGTACGCGTGCGCGCGAGGTTTGCATACGCACAAAACGGCAAAGCCTAACGCATTGGGTGCGTTAGGTGTGCATTGGGTGGGCTTTTTTAGCCCGAGTAGAGAGCGATTCGGAGCCTATGGCGCTGCGGCAGGTCTTTGGCGGCCTCCATCAAAGCACGCAAATTGGCCTCGTTTGTGGCTGCAAAAGCATCGCGAAGAGTGCGCACATGGCGCTCGCAGCAGGCTCGCAATCGGAAGTAAATAGTGCGGATATCGGGCGCAATGGCGTTCTTCACAGGTGCGGCGACATCGGTATCAACCACCTCGTAGCGACTCTGAGCATTGCTGCTCTTGGCTACGGTGCAGAACATTTCGTCGCGCAAAGTAACGAATCCCGCCCAAAAGAACCAGTAAATCAGTCCTTTGTAAAGGTTTATGATGGCATTTTTGAGTAAACGTAACACCATAGGCATTGTCTTTACGGCTGCAAAGATAAGCATTTTATTTCATACGCGGTCAAAAATGTTGCATTCCTTAATCCGTAAAATCACAATCTCTTGAAAATCAGCGAGTTTCAAATGTTAATTCTGTGAAATTATGTTAATACGAGGCGTTATTTTTGCTCTTTTGTGGGGTGTAAATTCTACTTTTTTGCGCAAAAAAGACGTGTTTTGGAAAAATTTGGAGTAAAGAGTAAAGAATAAAGACTCAGAATTGCGAACTATTCCCCCTCTCTGAGGGGGCTAGGGGGAGTCCTTAGGGGAGTATTTCTTCCGCCTTGTCGACAATGTGTGCGGGTTTCATCTGCTCCAATTCGGTGCGGGGACGGAATCCCCAAGTTACGCCAACTGCCTCTACGCCAGCGTTTCGCGCAGTCTGCATGTCGGTGCCTGAATCGCCCACATAGAGTGCATCGTTTTTCGTGCAATTGGCGCACTGCAAAATGTCGAAAACCACCTGCGGATCGGGTTTCAGCGGCACACCATCGCGCTGACCGAACACCGCAACAAAGTCAATCTCTGGAAAATAATGATGCACCAAACGCTCGGTGGCAGCTTGGTATTTGTTCGATGCCACGGCTATTTTCACGCCTCGGGTTTGCAGATTTTTCAGCAGCGATTCGATGCCATCGTACGGGCGCGTGTGGTCGCAGTTGTGCTGACCGTAGAATGGTAAAAATTGTTCGCGTATTCGGCTGATATTTAGCGGATTGCGTTCGCCGTCTGGCAGTGCGCGCTCGAAAAGTTTGTTGATGCCGTTGCCAACGAAATTTTTGTATTCTGCCAAATCGTGCGTCGGAAAATGGCACTGTTCGAGCGCAAAATTGGTCGCCACACCAAGGTCGGCAATGGTGTTGAGCAGCGTGCCATCGAGGTCGAAAATTACTAACTTTTTCATGCTGCAAAATTAGATTTTTTCGCTGAAAAATGAGGTTTGCAAGGGCTCGAAATTTTTTCGTACCTTTGTCGTTTGAATTTTCACACAAAAATAATCATGAAAATTGCCATTATCAACGGGCCAAACCTGAATCTGCTTGGTTTGCGCGAACCCGAAATATACGGCTCTCAAGGCTTCGACGAGTGCTACGAGGCACTTTGTAAACGCTATCCGAAGGCGGAATTCAGCCTTTTCCAGTCGAATGTGGAGGGCGAGCTGATCGACGAGATTCAGCGTGCGGGTTTCGAGTGCGACGGCATTGTGCTGAATGCGGGCGGCTATTCGCACACTTCGGTGGCCATTGCCGATGCGGTGGCTGCGGTGGCGGTGCCGACCATCGAGGTGCATATCAGCAACATTTTCAAGCGCGAAGAGGTGCGCCATACTTCGTTGTTGTCGGCGGCTGCTGCGGGCGTCATCGTGGGTTTGGGGCTCGATGTTTACCGCTTGGCTGTGGAGGCGTTGATCGAGAAAAATCGTTGAAGTGTTGAAACGTTTGACTGAATGAAGAAGTTTTTTATTGCAATAATTTTTGCTGTTTGGGGCGCTGCTGCGCTGCAGGCGGCCGAAATCACCGGTCGCGTGGTAGATGCCGATGGCAATGTGATGGAATTTGTGAATGTCGCCCTAAAAATGGCCGACCGCGACGAGATTGTGAGCGGCGGAATCACCGATTTGCAGGGCAATTTCACGCTCGAATCGTTGCCCGCTGGAAAATATCGACTCGAAATCTCGTTTGTTGGCTATGTGCCTTATAGTCAGACAGTTGATGTGCAGAGATTGAACCAAACCATCAATCTGAAAGAGATAAAACTGACCGAAGATTCGCAAATGCTCGGCGAGGTTGAGGTGGTGAGCCAAGGCTCGGCCATGCGTTTCGATATCGATAAAAAAGTGTTTAATGTCGACCAAAATGTGGCTGCGGCTGGCGCATCGGCATCGGAAGTTTTGGAAAATATACCATCGATCGAGGTGGATAACGACGGCAACATCTCGCTGCGGAGCAACAGCAGTGTGGAGGTGTGGATCAACGGCAAACCATCGGGTCTCGACGAGGAAAATCGCGCGCAATTTTTGGAACAACTGCCCGCTGGAAGCATCGAAAGCATCGAAGTCATCACCAATCCGTCGGCAAAATTCAGCCCTGAAGGCACGGCTGGTATCATCAACATAGTGCTGAAAAAAGACCGTCGCAGTGGCTTTTTCGGCAGCGCATCGGCTGGTTTGGATTATCAAATTGTGGACAAAGTGGGCGGAAATGCGAGCGTGAATTTCAACTATAGCAGTTCGAAAATCGATTTTTCGCTGAATGCGGGATTTCGTCAGCGCAACGGCGGCGGCAAAGGCTACACCGATCGTTGGTCGCTGCACGATGGCGACACCACTTCGCTGATGCATCAGGATAATAGCGATGCGCGCAAAAGTTGGGGCTTGTTCGGTCGCGCCGGGCTCGATTGGCACATCGACGACAAAAATACGCTCGGAATTTCTGGTATGATAAATTCGAATAACGGCACAAATTGGGCGGTAATCGACTATAACACAGAGCGTTACGGCACTTCAATCGACACCGCCGTTTATCATCATCGCACCGATTCGAAAAACAAACGCTTGTCGTATGATGTGGAGTTGGACTATCTGCACGAACTCGATCAGAAAGGTTCAGAAATTCGCTCGTCGCTCTCGTATAGCCGCAGCGGCCGCGATCAGAATTCCGACTACAACCAAACTGTCGATCGCGGTTGGGCATCGGCCTATCAGCAGTTTCAGTACAATGGTTTTGTGCGTCAGCGCGCTGAATTTAAGACTGATTATGTTCAGAAAATTCGCGACAATATGAAGGTTGAGGCGGGCGTTTCGGTGAATTGGCTCGATCGTTTTTCGAATTCGTACACCAACGACCTGAAAACCACCGACACGCTGCAATCGGCCTACAACGACTACACCTATCGCGAATGGATTGCCGCTGCCTACGCTACTTATGGCGCAAAATTTGGAGGATTCAGTTTCTCGGTTGGTTTGCGCGGCGAATACACCAACACGCAGGTTGGTACGCGCGATTCGGCTTCGGTGGACTACATCACTTCGCAGCGCGACTATTTTCAGGTCTATCCAACGGCCTATCTTTCGTACGCCTTCCCGAACAATCACGAACTGCAGTTGAACTACACGCGCCGTGTGAATCGCCCGCGCGGACGGCAGTTGAGTGCGTATCGCAATGTGTCGGACTCGACCAACATTTCGTATGGTAATCCCGATTTGATGCCCGAATTTGCTAACGCTTTGGAGCTGAACTATCTGAAATCGTGGGAGCAACACACGCTCTCGGCGTCGCTCTACTATCGCTACAGTACCAATGTGGTGCAACGGGTTCAGTTCGAGTCGCCCGGCCACGCTGGCGTGATGGAAGAGACCTACGACAATGTGGCGAGTCGCCAGTCGGTGGGCTTGGAATTGGTGGCGAAAAATAATTTCACAAAATGGCTCAACACCACGCTCACTGGCAATGTTTTCTACGAAAAAATGAGTGCCATCGACTACAACGGCATGCACCTGCAGGACGCATCGCAGGGCTTTTCGTGGAACATTAGATTGATGGCTAATTTCCTGTTTACCAAGACTTTCACTGGACAATTGACCGCCGCTTATTTCTCGCCGCATGTCATTGCGCAGGGCAAAACCAAGGATTTTTACAGCATCGATCTCGGCTTGCGCAAGTCGTTCCTCGACCGCACACTCAACCTCTCGTTCACCGTGCGCGATTTGCTCAATTCGCGCGGTTGGAAAAAACTGACTTGGGGCGACAGTTTCTATCAAGATTTCGAGCGCCAGCCAGCGGGACAGCGTTTCACCCTTTCGCTCACTTATAATTTTGGAAATATGAAGGGCAAAAAACGCGACAGCGACCGCCAACGCAGCGACTCGAGCAGCGATTTTAGCGGTGGCGAAGATTTTGAATAGTCAAAACCATTTTCCTATGGCTCGAAACTTTTTCAAACGATATATTTGGCTGATTAACACCGTGTTAGCCTATGGCGAGACGGGCATTTCGCGCCGCGAGATAAACGAACGTTGGTTGCAAAGTAGTGAAAACGAAGACCACGACGAGCTGCCCGAACGCACGCTGCACAACCACATTCAGGCCATTGCCGACACTTTTGGCATCGACATCGAGTGCAACAAAATGCGCCGCTACCACATCATCAACCCCAAGGCGATAGAGGACAACGGTCTGCGCCAACTGATGCTGAAAGCGATGATGAACGATGATAAGTCGCTGTATAACAGCATTTTACTTGAAAATGTGCCGTCGAGTGAGCCGTACCTTTCCACGCTGATCGAGGCCATTCGCAGCAAACATACGGTCGAGATGGCGTATCAGCCCTATTATCAAACCGAACCTGACCATTTCGAGGCGTCGCCCTATTGTCTGAAACAGTTCAAACAGCGTTGGTATGCGGTTGTGCAAAAAAATGGCAACGGCGAACCGCGTATTTACGCTTTTGATCGCATAAAATCGCTGCAAATCACGCAAAATACCTTCGAAATTCCTAAGGATTTTGATGCTCACGCATTTTTCGAAAATGTGTACGGAATCTGCTTCCAGTGCGGCGATGCGGTGGAGGAGGTGCGGCTGAAGGTGATGAACGACCAAGTGCCCTATTTCGATTCGCTACCGCTGCATCATACACAGCGTAAAGTGCTAAGTAACAGCGAGTATGCCGTCTATAGTTACCGTTTAGCGCCCAATAAATTCGATTTTGTGCAGGAGTTGCTGACCAAGCGCGACCGCATAGAAGTGCTTGCGCCCGAATCGTTGCGCCAAGCCATGCGCGAAACCATCGAAAACATGCTCAAAAGGTATCAGTAAAAAAAGTCGGCTACTTTGGATCTGTTACAAAAATCTATAGTTTTTACTTTGAATTCATTACAAAATCTTGGCGATTTTACCTTGGATTTATTACAAGAAAATCGCTTTTTAAGTTTGGATTTGTTACAATGTGTGTGTTATTGCGTTGATTATCAGTGATTCATATTTATAAAAAAATAAGGACGTGCCATGGCGCGTCCCTATGATTTCGGGCGAATGATTATTCGCCCTACAATATTGAGTCAATTTTTGATGCGTTCTGTGAAATCGGACCAATCTTCGACCTTAAATGCTCTGATGTCGCGTACCGATTTGCGAAACCAATCTACTTTTTTCAGCGCATTCATTGCATCGAAAACCATACCAACGCCATCGGTGTCCTTGTTCGAAAGATAGACGCTGCCTTGTGTCCACGAAAAACCATTTGCCTCAAGAATGCGACCAATCTCGACATAGGCATTGTTGTAAGGCTCGCCAA
>CAVHRT010000023.1:0-18785 GCA_963638355.1 Flexilinea sp.
GCACAACAACGCCATTGGCCCTTACAAAGGCGGCATGCGTTTTCATGCGTCGGTTTGCCCATCGATTCTGAAATTTTTGGCTTTCGAGCAGACTTTCAAAAATGCGCTCACCACGCTGCCAATGGGCGGTGCCAAAGGCGGTAGCGATTTTTCGCCGCGTGGCAAATCGAATGCCGAAATCATGCGTTTCTGCCAAGCCATGGTACTTGAATTGTGGCGCAACATTGGTCCCGACACCGATGTTCCTGCAGGCGACATAGGCGTAGGCGGTCGCGAGGTGGCCTACATGTACGGCATGTACAAAAAGTTGGCGCGCGAAAACACTGGCACTTTCACGGGCAAAGGCATGGAATTTGGCGGTTCGCTCATTCGTCCCGAAGCCACAGGTTATGGCAACATCTACTTCCTGATGAACATGCTGAAAAGTCGCGGCATCACCGATCTGAAAGGACAAACCGTCTGCATTTCGGGCGCGGGCAACGTAGCGACTTACACCGCCGAAAAAGTGCTTCAAATGGGCGGAAAAGTCGTAACCATGAGCGACAGTGATGGCTACATCTACGATCCCGATGGCATCGATCGTGAGAAATTGGACTACATTTTCGAGTTGAAACAGGTTTATCGCGGACGCATTCGCGAATATGCCGAAAAATATGGTTGCAAATATGTGGCTGGCGGTCGTCCGTGGCACGAGAAATGCACCATTGCGTTGCCATCGGCTACGCAAAACGAGATTAACGGCGACGATGCTCGCGCGCTAGTTGCGAATGACGTGATTGCCGTGTCGGAGGGCGCAAATATGCCATCGACACCAGAGGCCATTCGTGTTTTTCAAGAGGCGAAAATTCTGTATGCGCCAGGCAAAGCGGCCAACGCTGGTGGCGTGTCGGTTTCGGGTTTGGAAATGACGCAAAACGCCATGCACCTGAGTTGGAGCAAAGAGGAAGTAGACGAAAAACTCCGCCAGATAATGGGCGACATTCATGCGCAATGTGTGAAATACGGCACTCAACCCGACGGCTATGTGAACTACGTGAAAGGCGCAAACACAGCCGCCTTCATGAAAGTGGCAAAAGCCATGATGGCGCAAGGGATAATCTAAAAAGCGAAAATGAATGGTGAGAAGCGAGTAGTGCTTTCCCCACTCCAATAAAAAACGCCCGACTTCGTATGGAGTTGAGCGTTTTTTTGTACCTTTGCATTCGAAAAAGTGAACATTTTTCGATGCGGCATTTTTACCCATTTTTCTTAATAATAATCGGTGTGGCGTGCGGGTGCAACCGTCTGCAAGAGCCTGAAAATCAGTTAGTTTTCGAGGCGTGCGCCAATTTGCCCGAGGCGAGAACTGCGGCCACTGCTTTTGTAGTCGATGGCAAGGCCTACATTGTGGGCGGGCGCACACTGAGCAGCGATGCGTGCAAAACTAACGCCAACGGCTACCCGAAAAATCTCTGGCAATACGATCCTGCGACCGACACTTGGACCGACCTTGGCGAAGTGCCGTTTGGCAGTCGCGTGCATGCCACGGCACAAGTGGTGGGCAGCGATGTGTATGTGGGACTGGGTTTCAGCGGCGGCATCTACAACGAAAATAATTACCACCGCGACTGGTGGCGCTACACGCCCGCCACGCACACTTGGCAGCAGTTGGACAGTTTTCCAAACGACTACACCAACGATTGCGCAGCCTACTATCTCGATGGAAAAATCTACACCTGCTACGGTTTTGGCACTTACGGCTATTCACGACAAATCAGCGAATACGACATAGCCAGCGACACTTGGACTACACACAAAACGAGCTACAAAAACGCGACTCATGGCATCAGCCTCACGGGAGCGCAGGTGAGCGAACGCTGCTTTCTGGGCGGAGGTTGGAACAGCAAAAATCTGAACGAGCGCCAGTGGTACGAATTTGATCCCGCCACCGACCGCTGGACCGAACGCGCAAAAATGCCCTCGGGGCGCGTCTACACCGCCACCACAACCGACAGTCGTTACATCTATGTGATGGGCGGACGGCACTTTGGCGGCTCACTGACCACGGGTGAAGTGTACGACCAAGTTTTGCGCTACGACACCGAAAAAGATTGCTGGACACTGCACGGACATCTGCCCGGCGGCGCACGCGAAAATGCCATAGCATTCACAATCGGCAACAGACATTTCGTCGGACTTGGCAACGACGCCAACGAACAAATTTTGAGTGATCTGCACGCATGGACGGAATGAGAAAAATATGGCTCTTGACACTGCTCGGCGCTACCCTACCCGCCATGGCATGGAAACCGTGGCCGCTGCCCATGGATTCGGCCGACACCGCAAACGACACAATAAATTACGCTGTAGAACTCACAGCCGTAACATCAACAGGAAAATATGCGCCCTATTGGCTGCAGACGAACCGCGATGGCGCCATTTCGTACCGCCCGCACAGCGGAAATCTTGGTGTTTACATCGGAAAAGATGCCACACGCCCCAATCGTTGGTGGGACTATGATTTCGGACTCGAGCTCGTAGGTCAAGTGCACACCGAAGGCGGCACGGGATTTTTGCAGCAGTGCTACGGACATGTGCGTCTCTATATTTTCGACATCACTGCGGGAATAAAGCCAGAAACTTGGGGCAATCAGGATGCGGAACTATCGAGCGGCGGATTCTTGTTTTCGCGCAATGCGCACCCCATGCCACGCATCACCATTGGCATTGACAGATGGACTGCTTTCCCGTTTACCTACGGTTATCTGGAAGTGAAAGGCGGCATCACGCACGGCTGGTTTGCCGACAACGACTATGTGAAAAACGCCTACCTTCACTACAAATTTATCGGTGGTCGACTGGGCGGATCGTTGCCCGTGAACATCAGTTACGAATTTCATCACGCTGCGCAATGGGGCGGCACTTCGCCCGTGTATGGCGATTTGGGCAATTCGTTCAAAGACTGGTGCAACGCCTTCACTGCAAGTTCGGGCGGCAGCATGGCCAACGACCAGCTGAATGCGCAGGGAAACCACATCGGCTCGCAAAATATCGGACTCGACATAAAGTGGACGGGCTGGAAAATTTCGGCCTATTGGCAAACCATTTTCGAAGATGGTCCGATTAAACCCTTTTGGAGCGCAATGAACCGCAGCGACGGCATTTGGGGCGTAACCATCGGTCAGACAAAATGGCCATTCATCAGCAAAATATGCTACGAATTTGTGCAGACCACCGACCAATCAGGACCATATCATGACCGCGACGGACTGATTTTTGGCGGCAGCGACAACTATTTCAACAACGGCATTTATCGCAATGGGTGGAACTATTTTGGTCGCACCATTGGCACGCCGCTCATCACATCGCCGCTATACAATGCCGACGGCAGTTGGGGCACAAAAAACAACCGCGTGATGGCGCATCATGTGGCACTGAAAGGCGATATTTACGGCTTTCGTTACCGCGCCATGGGCACTTATTCGAAAAATTATGGCACTTACGCCGACGAAGATGCAACTTTTTCGACCAATTGTGCATTATTATTAGAGGTAACCAAGCGCGTGGAGAAAGCGTGGAATCTTGAATTTTCGTTGGCAATGGCGGCCGATTTCGGCACACAGTTTGGCAACGATTTTGGCGTGATGATAACCGTGGCGAAGCGCGGAATAATCTGGAATAGCAACAAAAAATCAACAAAATAGCGTATGAATTTTGTAGAATTGAGCAACAAAATTTTCGACGAAGCAGTCGTCGATTATCACAAAACCGACAATGTGGATGCACCCATAGCCAATCCGTACAAAGCGGGAACGATAGAGCACGATCTGTATCTGAAAAACTGGATCGACACCGTGCAGTGGCACTTGGAGGACATCATTCGCGACCCGCAAATTGACCCCGTGGAGGCATTAGCGCTGAAACGCCGCATCGACAAATCGAACCAAGACCGCACCGACCTTGTGGAGCGCATCGACTCCTATTTTTGGGAGAAATATCAGAACGTGGCGCCACAAGCAAACGCAAAGATAAACACCGAAAGTCCCGCTTGGGCCATCGACCGCTTGAGCATTCTGCATGTAAAAATTTTCCACATGCAAGAGCAGGTCGATCGCAAAAATGTGCCCGCCGAACAGCACGAAAAATGCGTGGCGAAACTGGCAGTTCTCAACGAGCAATTGCACGACATGACCACCTCTATTTCGCAACTTCTTGCTGATTACGAGTCGGGCGAGCGCATCATGAAAGTGTACAAGCAGATGAAGATGTACAACGACCCAACGCTCAATCCTGTATTGTACGGCAAAAAATAGATGAAGCGCATTCTTGTCATACGATTTTCGGCTTTGGGCGATGTGGCGATGGCTGTACCAGTGGTGCAGTCGTTGGCGCTGCAGCACCCCGAGTTGGACATCACCTTTTTGAGCAAACGCATGTGCGCACCGTTGTTTGCGAAAATGCCGCAGAATGTCCATTTCGTTGGCATCGATCCGCAAGCACTGCAGAGTTTCAAAAATCTAAAAGCGTTCGTCGAGAATGATCTGAAAATCAAGCAGTTCGACTATGTAGCCGACCTGCACAGCGTGTTACGATCGTTCTACATCAAATGGCGAGCGTTGCTACATGGCGCAAAAATTGCCACCATCGACAAGGGTCACCCTGCCAAACGCCGCCTGACGCGCGCGCACTGCAAACGCTTTGTGCAACTAAAAAATTCGACCGAACGCTACGCCGATGTGCTGCAGCGACTCGGTTTTGCCGTTACGCTCGATTTCACATCGCTGTTTGTAGAAAAGCCAGCATCGCGCCACTGGGTGGGATTTGCGCCATTTGCGCGACACAAAGGCAAAATTTATCCAACCGAAAAGAGCGAAAAAGTGGTAGAACTACTGTCGCAGCGCGGTTGGACAGTTTACCTGTTTGGCAACGGCGAACGCGAAAAATTGCTGTTAGAAAATTGGGCAGCAAAATACCCGAATGTGATTTGCACGGCTGGAAAATCCACTTTACAGGACGAATTAGAACTGATGAACGCCCTTGATGTGATGGTATCGATGGATTCAGCCAATATGCATTTAGCATCGCTCGCCGCCACGCCCGTGGTGAGCATTTGGGGCGCAACGCACCCATTCGCAGGCTTCATGGGCTGGCATCAGAGCATGGACAACGCAGTACAACTCGATCTGCCATGCCGCCCCTGCTCCACCTTTGGCAACAAGCCCTGCCGCCGTGGCGACTATGCTTGTCTTACGGGAATCAGTCCAGAAATGATTGTTGAAAAAATAGAAAAAATAATGCAATGAACCGTCATTTGCGCTACATATTAACCAGCGGGAAAAATTCAAAATTCAACTACTATCTGCTCAACTATCTGCGGCTGCTTGTGCCGAATTGCATCTACCGCCACTGTCGCGAACGACTGCTGCAATCGATAGCACAACGCCCCGACAAAGCGTATATCGAACAGCGCATCAACTACTACAATCGTCTGACCACGCCCACTAAACTGCCCGATGGTTGCAACCATCTGCGCGACGAAAAAATAGGCAAGAAAGGCAAAGTCTATTACTTCGATAGCCGCGAGATAACGCGCTATTTCCCGCAAAATTACCATTGGAACATCTGCCCTGGCGATGTAACATTCGTCCCCAAAATGCCAAGCATTGTAAAAAGCCGTCCGTTGGTAGCTGACAATCAGAATAGCATTTTGCTGAAGATGGACAAGGTGCGCCACTTCATCTTTGTGAACGACAAAAAATCGTTTGCCGACAAAAAAGATATGGCCATTTTCCGTGGCAAAGTGAAAGGCAAAGAGTCGCGCCGCCAATTCATGCAAATGTATTTCGGAAATCCCATGTGCGACTGCGGCGATGTAAGCACCAACACAACCGATCCCGCAGCATGGCAAACCGAAAAAATGACCATCGCCGAACACCTCGACTACAAATTCATCATGGCATTGGAAGGAAACGATGTGGCCAGCAACCTGAAATGGGTGATGTCGTCGAATTCCGTAGCAGTGATGCCACGTCCAACCTGCGAGACTTGGTTTATGGAGGGCACGCTCGTTCCAAACTACCACTACATCGAGATAAAAGCGGACTTTTCGGACTTGGAAGAACGGCTACGCTACTACATTGCCCACCCTGCCGAGGCCGAAGCCATAGTGCAACACGCCCACGAATATATCGACCAATTTCGCGACAAAAAACGCGAGCGGCTCATTGCCATCGGCGTACTCGACAAATACTTCAGAATGACCGAACAGCAATGAGAAACGCAGTAAAAATAACGCTCAATCCTGCCTACGAAAATCTACGCGGCTGGGTAGAAACATTACCAACGCGCTTCGAGTGCGAAGGCGAGACCATCTACCACAAGCGCAACCACATAAAAGTAATTGCTTTGCACGACGGGACACGATTGAATGTAAAACGCTACTGCACGCCAATTCTAATTAACCGATTCATTTACAGAACCTTGCGTCGTCCAAAAGCCCAAAGAGCCTACGAAAATGCGCTGATTTTGGCACAGAAAGGCATTTCAACGCCTGAACCGATAGCCTACATGCTGCTTTTTGAGCATGGTCTTTTGGGCGAAAGTTATCTGATAACGAAACAGTCGGATTTAGCGCACACATTCTACGAATTTGGGCATGGCGGCATTGCAGGGCGCGAAACAATTTTGGCAGATTTTGTACATTTCACCTGCGAACTGCACGAAAAAGGAGTCTATCACAAAGATTACTCTCCGGGCAACATCTTGTTCGACACGCAGAACGGCACGACGGTATTCGCCCTTGTCGACATTAACCGCGTGACCTACAAAAAAATCAGCGTGAAAGAGGGTTGCCGCAATTTTGCGCGACTTTGGGGCAACACAGATTTTTTCGAATTTATAGCCAAACACTACGCCGCAGAACGACATGCCGACGCCGATTTTTGCAGAAAAGAGATATTTGCGGCACGCCAAAAATTTTGGGCAGGCAAACACATAACCTACGAATACGACTAACGCGATGGAACAAGACAGCAAGCATCTGGTCAAAATAATTTATCCGCTCTACACGCCCAAACTAACCGCCTACGAGCGCATGTCGCTGGAACACAACATACAAATGCTAGCGGCCTATCCGCAGGTTTTGCTCATTCCGCAGGACACTTGCGCAGACGATTATCATGCAACACTGCCAGCCCTGCGACAGTGCGAAACAATGTATGTTCCGAGCGAAAATCTTGGCGCAAACGGCATCGAAGGCTATAACCGAATGATGCTGTCGGAAGATTTCTACAAGCGTTTCGACGACTGCGAATACATTCTCATTTGCCAAGCCGACACATGGATTTTCAACGACTGCTTGGAAGAATGGTGCCAACGCGGCTTCGACTACATTGGCGCTCCATGGTGGCGACGCGGCATTTGGTCGTGGCCAATCATCAAACTTTTTGTGGCAGGCAACCGCCGACTATACGGCAAAGTGGGCAATGGCGGACTGTCGCTGCGACGCATTCCCGCATTCATCGAAGTGTGCCAAAAACGCCGCAGACGCATCAACCTCTACCTGAAACACAAGCACCACATATTCAACGAAGATGTGTTTTGGGCTATCGAACCGAAAAATTTCCGCTATCCAAGCATGAGAGAAGCGGTGCGGTTCTCGTTCGACAGTCACCCCGACAAATGCCTCGCCATGAACAAACGACTGCCGTTTGGCTGCCACGGTTGGTTCAAAAAAGACAGACTGCCATTTTGGAACGCATACATATTACCACAACGCCATGACTAAGAAAAACTACCTGCTGTATGTGACGCTACCCTACGCCTACTCCATCATGCGGCCGCTGGAACGCGAGATTCGACGCCGAGGCGACAACGCTGCATGGTTTATTGAAGAGGGTTGCCCAAACGGTTTAACAGACGATGAACAGCGTATCAGTTCGATTGAAGAAGCCATCGACTACAACCCATTGGCAGTGTTTGCGCCAGGAAACTACATTCCCGATTTTCTTCCAGGAATAAAAGTGGCACTATTCCACGGATACGCCATTCAAAAGCGCATCGAAAGCATCGACGACCACTTCACCATACGCGGTTGGTTCGACATTTACTGCACACACGGGCCAAGCAGCACACCATATTTTAAAGAATTAGCCGCAAAATATGGCTTTTTCAGAGTCTACGAAACAGGCTGGCCCAAAGCCGATAGCTATTTTGCACCCGAAATGCAGGAAAAAATCGTCAACGAGCGCCCCGTCGTGCTTTACGCCCCGACATTCACCAAGAGCCTCTGCTCCGCGCCACACCTCATCGACGAAATTTCGCATTTGGTCAAGACAAAACCATGGGACTGGATAATAACCTTCCACCCCAAACTGACCGACCCCGACATCAACTCGGCTTATAGGAAAATTGCTGCCGAAAATGATAACGTTACCTTCTACGACCTGCCCGACAAGAATCCGCTGATTAAAAAGGCTGATGTGCTTTTGTGCGACAGTTCGTCGTTCATTTTGGAATTCATGTTCCTCGACAAGCCCGTAGTTACATTCCGCAACTCGCACCCTGGTCCGCACCTCATCGATGTGCAAGAGCCAGCAGAGGTGGGCAATGCCCTCGAAACCGCGCTCACAAGACCGCACGACCTGATGACGCACATTCACGACTACACCTTTCACCACGAGCCGCACCGCGACTGCCAATGCTCGGCGCGAGTTTTAGATGCCGTAGACGATTTTATCAATCGAGGCACAGCCGACCTAAAACGCAAACCACTGAACCTCGTTCGAAAGATAAAACTGCGAAAAAAATTGCACTACCCCATTTTCAAAGGACTGTTTTGCAGATAATTGCGGGGCGCACAAAATTCAACATCGATGGAGAAAATTGAACGAGATAAATTGGTAGTCGTTGTAGTTTGGTACAAGCCAAATGAGCAACAAACAAAGCAGTTACGCCAATTTGAGGAAGCAGGTTTGCACACGGTGGTAGTCGACAATTCGGGAAACGACAACAGCGCGCTACTTTCGACACTAGCAACCGAAAAAATAACATACCTTCCCCTGCACGAGAACCGAGGCATTGCAGCGGCACTCAACTGCGGCTGCCACACAGCGAAATCGCTTGGTGCCACTTGGGTGCTGACCATGGATCAAGATAGCCTTTTTGCGCCAAACGACATCGCGCGTTTCGTCGACCTTGCCAACGCCTACACGGGTGAAAATGATGTCGCCATTTTTGTGCCATTTCATAATACTCGCGGCAAAATTCCGCCAAATCTGCCACTCTACACACTGCACGAAGCCACCATGACTTCGGGCAATCTGCTATCGTTGTCCATTTTTGAAAAACTCGGAAACGGCTTCCTCGAAGAACTCTTTATCGATGCCGTCGACGACGAATACTGCTTTCGCATAAAACGCAACGGTTACGACATTGTTCGCATAAACGACATTATTTTGGCACACCCGCTTGGCGAAATTGTGAAAGCGCATTGCCTCTTTTTCACGAAAAAAATTTACACCCACGCGCCACTGCGTTTCTACTACATCACGCGCAACTCGCTCCATCTTGCCGATTTGTATCCTGAGCAGAAAAAACGACTGCGCAAACTACGCAACAAATTGCTACGCAAAACGCTGAAACGCACCATAGTCTATCGCTATCCAAAAAAATGGCAAATTTTACGCTACACCATACGCGGAATCATAGACTATAAACGTGGCATTTTCGGAAAATTTCAAGAAAACCAATGACCATCGCCACCAAAAACATCGAACTTTTGCAGCGCATCACTAGCATTGCGTTCCACATCAGCACCATGTGGCTCGTTTGCACGCTCATGCTGCCCATCGACATAAAACGCCCCGCACTCTACGCGTTTTTCATCAGTTTTGGCATCGATTGGCTGATGAGCATGCGCTGGAAAAATTGGCGCTGGACAAACGAAAAATGGATTTTCGTAGCGTGGATTATCTTTTTTGCGCTGTTTCCAATTTACAGAATTGCCACGGGTAGCGACGCCACGCCCATCTACAACCGCATGCGCAACGCCTGCATGCCATTCGTTGGCCTTGGCTTGATGGGACTGCTCGGCATGGGAAAAATTCGGCTGAAATACATTGGCTACGCATTCATCATCACCGCCATCACAACCATTGGTTACATCGCTTGTTCACTGCCCGAAGTGGCGTTCCGCTCGTTCGAAGACCTCACTTGGCACCTCAATCAGATTCGCATCGAAAAAGTGCATGCCCACATGCTTTTCAATCTCTACATGAATTGTTCGCTGATGATGGGCATCTACATTTTGAGCGACCGAACAGTACAAAAATGGGTGAAATATCTCGTAGGGACAGCCACACTCGCCATTTTCGCCATTGTTTTTTTGAGCGATGGACGCGTAGGTTTCGCCACGGTCAACATCATTTTGGTGGCATTTGCGCTAGTCGAAATTTGGCGACGCTACAAACGCGCTTTCGTGCCAAGTGTCATCACGCTTGCAATAGCCCTGTGTGCAGTGATTTGGCTGCATCCGCGCGTCGAGAATGCGCCCGAAGATCCGCGGCTCACCATTTGGAAAGTGACCATGCAGACCATTGAAGAACGTCCAATTCTCGGTCATGGTGTGGCTGCTGGGCGCGAACGATTCATCGAAAATGGGACAAACGATGCCGAATTTGTGGCGCACTACATGAGCCCACTCATCACAGACAACCCCCAAGCCAACCCCAGCATGATGCACCCACACAATGCGCTGCTCGACTCATGGCTCAGTTTCGGCCTCTTCGGACTTTTGCTAATGGTGTTCATCTTAGTTGCGCCGCTCATCATCTTTGGCATACAGCGCAATATCTACGGCATGGGCTTTGCCATGGCTTTCGGTCTGCAAGCCATGTTCGAATCGTGGGGCGCACAACTCATGCCACTGCTCTACACCATCGGCATAGTGCTTTGGTACTACGGGTTCGACCGCCACAAAAAATCTCAGAAAAAGAAAAATTAGCGCAACCTATCGGCGGCACGCACTTTGGCCTCGTCCTTGCCAATGCCACGAATGGCGAGCCAAGTCAAGATGATCTCGATGAGCGGAAACAACGCAGCCAATTGTGGACGAAAATCGGCGTTGAATTTGCTCACCGTCTGCCACACACACACGCCAAGAACAGCGTAATAGCCCACCATCAGCAAGATGTTCAAGATGCAAAGACGAATTTGCAGCATGCGTTTTCGGTAGAAAAAAATGGTGACAAATGCCAGCACAGGAATGACAAGCGACATGGCAAAAAGTCCCCAGAAATGTGCCGACTGCGTGAGTGCGCCAGGCATTGCAGACGACATCTGCCAAGCCGAGAGTGTGAGTTGTTGCAGTCCGTTATCGAAATCGACTAGTGGCATGGCGCAACCGAGTGCCGCCAACACGACTACCACTAGCAAATAGATGGTTTGAATGCGTTGTATCATAAACGAGGTTGATGAGTTGATAAGTTGATGAGTTTAACGCTCCACAAATGACTGGCGCGTTAATCTGAAATTTGAAACTCGAAATTTTTTAAATCCCCAATATCGCTCGCAATCCGCGGCGTTTTTTCGGTTCATGGTCGTTAGTGCCTTGCAGTGCTTCGCCGAGCGTTTCGCCATATTTCACCATGCGATAAATTACGCCCCAATCGGGCAAACCGCCAAGGTTGCGGTCGTCGATGTAGAGGTCAGCCACCACTTTGCGCGACCGCATATCGTCCTGTTTTTCTTCGGGATAATTGGCATTGACGGCATAAAATTCCAGCCCATTTTTCTTGCAAAAATCCACCGCCTCATCGAGCAGTTCGCCCTCGCGCACGCTCCACAAAATCAGGTTGCAACCGCATTCGCTCTGCAGGCGTTTCAGCACATCGAAAGCAAACGGAATGGGCTTGCCAATCTTCGGATAGGCATGTTCCACAATGGTGCCATCAAAATCAACTGCGATAGTAGTCATGTCAATTACCTAATTATCTAATTTCCAATTACTTAATCAGTTTCGGACACTGCAATTTTCAAGTTGGAAATTGATTATTCCTGATTATCAGCGACTTGCGTGCCCGTTGGTTCGTCGTCTGGCTCAAGGTCTTGATCCACTTTATCGCCCGTGGGTTTGCAAAAATAGAGCGCAATGGCCGAGATTCCAGCCAACCACAACAGCGAATTTTCAGTCAAGATATAGTAGAAAAACAGCGATGCCACCAAACCAAGCGCCACCAAACCAAGCCGCGTAGCAACCAAACAAGTGTAACGTTTTTGGCGCAATTTTTCATCAGAAATTTTGCGGATTTTGGCAGCAAATCGCCCGAAAAACTTGAGCACCAACGGCGTGCTGCAAATCACATAAAGAATGATGACACCATAAATTGCCATGTTGGCAGTCGTACCTTTTTCGATTACGAGCCAACCATTTTTCACGCAAAAATAGCCCAATGTTGCCGCCGCCACAGCCAGCACAAAGGTGCAGTAATAGAGTATGAGAAGACGTTTTTTCATTTTTTTGGAATGATATCAATTCGTTTTTATCGATGAGAATGCCACGCGATTGCGAATGGAGCGCCCAAGCGTTGCTTCGTCGGCAAATTCAAGTTCGTCGCCCACCGCCACACCGCGCGCAATGGTGGTGATGTTCACGTTATAATCGGCCAGTTTTCGGTAGATATAGAACGCAGTGGTGTCGCCCTCCATATTCGGACTGAGTGCCAAAATCACCTCGTCGACGCCGCCCGCCGCCACACGATCGACCAGCGAAGCAATCTCCAAATCGGCTGGTCCAACGCCATTCATCGGCGAAATGATGCCACCAAGCACATGGTAAAGCCCCGAAAATTGCTGCGTATTTTCTATTGCCATCACATCGCGAATGTTCTCGACCACGCAGATTTGGCTGGCATTTCGGCTCGGATTGCTGCAGATTTGGCAGACATCGCTGTCGGAAATGTTGTGACAAATGCGACAATGTTTCACCTCGCGGCGCAGGCGCAACACAGCATCGGCAAACGCCTCCACTTCGCTTTCGTCCTGCTTTAGCAGATGCAACGCCAAACGCAGCGCACTTTTGCGCCCCACGGTAGGCAGTTTGCTCAATTCGTTCACCGCCTGTTCAAGCAATGTCGATGGATATTCTTGTTGCATCGAAAACGACCACAATCACGCAGCAAAGGTACAAAAAAATCGTCTAGTGCCGACCAAAAGAGAATAAAAAACGGAATTTATCGGACGAATGCATCACTGCTTATAGCCAAATTCAATCAGAAGTTCGTCGGCAAGATAGGCGTCGCTGAAACAATGCATATCGGCAACGCCATGGCTAATAAGGTCGTATGTAGAAGAATCGTAGAATTTGCCAAGTGCCTCTTCGTACGATAAGCCTGCTTGCTCCGCAAAAAGTTTCACAATGCGCGCATATTTCATCTGCAAAATATCGGGATTAGCGTTCATAATCACAATTTTTGAGAGGACTGAAAATGCAAAAATCTATCCAAAACGCTCTGCGAAGTGATACAAATTTGTCGATTAGGTTTCTTGAACTGCAACTGACTGAGTGCTTGTTCTCGTGTGTAAACACCAGAAAAATAGAGATCGACAGTATTGAAAACCTGATCATCGGCAATGCCACCTTCCACAACATCATAATCGGTATGTGGCAAACCCTTGCGACACAATGTCACAAAATCGAGCCACTCGCCATCATACGCCTCGAAAACCTTGCGTGAGCAATTCGTCAAATCATCATCAAACAGATAACTGTTCAAGATTGCATTTTCTCCACGTCTGATAAAACGCTCGCCATAGCGCTCCGCTTGAAGTCGAATGGGAGTCAGATAAAATCCGACTCCAAAATCGAGACACGGACGCGAATGCAAAATATCGGGCTGACGAATTTCGACTGTCGATGTATGGTACAAAATCATTACAAAGCTCCTTTCTTTTGCATCAACGACACCAAATCATCAACTATATAATCTTTCGAAAAAGTGTGCAAAACATCGTAGCAAGGCACTATGTAACCATCAATAATGCCCGTCCGCTGCATGCTGTGATACACTTCGCGCGCACTTTTGTGAAGATACGCAGCCACATTGCCCACGCAAAAAATTGTGAAATTTAGTGTCTTAAAATCCATAAAATTCGTCAACAATGATCACGCAGCAAAGGTACAAAAAATTTCTGATTTCGATCTGAGAAAAAAAGTGGGGACGCAGCACGCCACATCCCCATTTATTCAGTTTCAAATTTTTAGACTTTCTACTCCTCCAAGCAGTCGTCTAAGTCTTTGATAATCTGCTCTTTGTCCATGTGCTGACCGATGAAAACGAGTTTTATCATGCGGTCGCCATACACATCGTCCCAATCGTGCAACAAGCCCGGATCTTGCTCGAGCATCTGCTGCAATTCGTCGGCTGGAGCGGTGGCAAGCCAAAGTCCTGCCTCGCGCAGCTTTTGCTGAACGCCCGCCTGTTCGAACAGATACGACATGTCGGGTTGCGAACTGAAGTAGCAAACGCCTTTCGAACGAATGACACTCTTGGGCCATTTACGCGCCACAAAATGGTCGAACTTGTTGATATCGAACGGCTTACGACGATAGTAGACGAATGTTCCAATGCCATACTCTTCGGCCTCGCCCTCGTCATGATCGTGGTCGTGATGGTGGTGATGATGATGCTCATGGTCGTCGTCGTCATCTTCGTCGTGATGATGATCGTGATCATGCTCCTCTTCGTCATCATGATGATGGTCGGCATGGGCTTCGCGCTCCTCTTCGTCGGTAGCGGTACGTTCAATCTCGTGAATCCACGCAGCCGAGGTCGCCACTTGCTCGTAATCGAACAGACCAGTGCCAATGATTTTATCAAGATCGACATCACCATAATTGCACTCGATGATCTCGGCTTTTGGCTGCAAGTGCCTGATTATCTGTTTGATACGTTTCAGTTCGTCGGGTGCGACTTCGGCGGCTTTGTTCAGCAGCACAATGTTGCAAAATTCGATTTGCTGAATCAGCAGATTTTCGATATCGTCCTCATCGAGACCGCGGCGCGTGAGGCTGTCGCCGCAGGCAAATTCGCTCTGCATACGTAGCGCATCGACCACGGTTACAATGCAATCGAGCCGCGCAATGCCGTGTTTCGTATATTCTGGTCCCATTTGCGGAATGGAGCAGATGGTACGGGCGATTGGTTCTGGCTCGCAAATGCCGCTGGCTTCGATCACAATGTAGTCGAACCGCTGCATTTTCATGATGTCATCGAGTTGCTGCACCAAATCCATTTTCAGCGTACAGCAGATGCAACCGTTTTGCAGAGCCACCAAACTGTCGTCTTTTTGACCGACCACGCCGCCTTTTTCAATCAGGTCGGCATCGATGTTCACCTCGCCTATGTCGTTCACCACCACGGCAAATTTTATGCCTTTGCGGTTGGTGAGAATGCGGTTCAGAAGGGTTGTTTTGCCGCTGCCCAGATAACCAGTCAGCAGCAATACGGGAGTTGATTTTATCATTTTCGAATTGAAGAATAATTGTTGATTTTTAGGCGAATAATCAATTTTCGTGCCAGCCGTTTTCGCGGACAACTTGTCACGCATTTTTGTCTAATAGAGCGTCGTGGTAAAACCGATATTCACATCGAGCGAGCCATCGGTGCGGAGCGCAGTGCTGAATGGCGTCGACTGCAAGTGCTGCACATAGCCAGCCGAGATGTAGAGCGCAAAAGTTTTGAAAAGATAGTACTCGAAATAGGCCGAGAGCTTCAGCACGGGCAGTATTTTTTGCCGATCTTCGAGCGAATAGATGGCGCGCTTAGCAGCCGACGAAGCCTCGAGGTCGGGCACCACATCGTTGTAGTCGCAAAACGACACGCCAACCTGCGCCAGCGTGGCAATGCGGAATTTTTCGCAGATTCCAAAACGATAGCCAGGACCGATGATGATGTCGGAAAAATGCGCCTTGCCTTTACTCAGATTCGTGCCCTCGAGCAGCTGGTCGGCGTAGCTCATCGTGCGGTCGTTGTAAAGCAGGCAATAGTACACGCCCTTGTCCTGATGATGGCGCCATTCGATGGCAGCCTTCAGCGTGTAGCCAGCCTTGAGCGTACCTGCCGAATAGTAACTCACGCCCACTTCGCACGGAATGTAGAGCCTACGGAAAAATCGCATAAAACCCGATTCTGCAGGCGTTGCCACGCTATCGGTCTGCGCAAATGCAGGAAAAATGCACGAAAGCAGCAGCAATATCATCAAAAATCGTTTCATCTCAATTACCCAATTATCTAATTTTCAATTACTTAATTAGCCAGCGACCAAACAAAATAAACAGCGCGAGAAACAATTAGAAACAAACTTTACCTCACCGGAAATCCGCTTGTCATGGCAATTTTGTAACCATCGGCCGTCCCATCGGTGTAGATGAAATAGCCTTGCAGATTGTTGGCTTGGCAGAAACTAAGTGCGCTGTCGAGTCCCGAAACCATGCAAGCTGTGGCGAACGCGTCGGCAGTCATGCAATCGCTTGCTACAATGGTGGCACTCAGCAAGTTATGCTGCACTGGGCGACCGCTTTTTGGGTCGATGGTGTGCGCATATTTTTTGCCATCATGTATGTAGAAATTGCGATAATTGCCCGAAGTCGCCATGCCGCCGTACGAAAGTTGCGCCACCGCCTCGAGTTCGCTCCGAACCGACAGGCTATCGTCGATGGGCTTGTTTATGCCGATTTGCCAAGCGTTGTTGCTGGCATTATGACCGCCCACAGCCACTTCGCCGCCAATTTCGACCATGTAATTCTCCACGCCATTGGCACGCAACGCCTCTGCCACCACATCGCAACCAAAGCCTTTGGCAATGGCGCTGCAGTCGAGCATGATACGCTGATCATCTTTCACAACCTTGTCATTTTCCAATCTAATCTTCTGATAACCAACTACTTGCAGCAAACTATCGACTTGTCGTTGCGTGGGCATCATCTTGTTTTTGAAACCAAATCCCCAAGCGTTGACGAGCGGTGCTACGGTGATGTCGAACGCGCCATGCGTTGCTTCGGAAATCTGCATGCTGCGGTTGAACACGCGCACAAACAGCGAATCAGCCACCACGCTGGTGTCGTTGCGATTGATGGCCGAAATGGTCGACTGCTCATTGAACATCGACAGCGAGCCATCGACGCGCTGCATGGCATCACGAATGACTGTGGTGAGCGCGCTATCTGCCTCATATTTAATGGAATAAGTGGTGCCAAAGACAAATCCTGACTCGGCAAAAAATTGCTTTTCGCCTTTCTGCTCCGCCTCATTTCCTTCGACAAAAAGCAGCACCACCATGGCAATGGCGATGAATAAAAGCGCAAAAAATTGTCGTTTCTTATGCATGGAAAATAACTTAATAAATCAATAAATCAATAGTTTAATTACCAAGCGAAGAGCGGGCGATCGGCCATGAGTGCGTTCACTTGCGAGCGCACGGCAGCGATGTTTTGTTCGTCGTCGGGGGCGCAGAGCACACGGTCGATAAACTCGACGATGATCGCCATTTCGTCCTCTTTCAAACCGCGCGTGGTGATGGCGGGCGTGCCAAAGCGCAATCCCGAAGTCTGGAATGGCGAGCGCGAATCGAACGGCACCATGTTTTTGTTGGTTGTGATATCGGCCGCCACAAGGGCTTTTTCAGCCATTTTGCCCGTCAGTTCTGGAAATTTGGTGCGCAAATCGACCAGCATAGAGTGATTGTCGGTGCCACCAGAGACGATTTTATAACCTCGCTCGATGAACGCCGCCGCCATGGCTGCCGCATTTTTCTGCACTTGGCGTTGATAGACTTTGAATTCGGGCTGAAGCGCCTCGCCAAAAGCCACCGCTTTGGCAGCGATGACATGCTCCAGCGGACCGCCCTGCACGCCTGGGAACACAGCCGAATCGAGCAGAGCCGACATCATCTTAACTTCGCCTTTTGGCGTGGTTTTGCCCCACGGATTCGGGAAATCTTCACCCATCATGATGACACCGCCACGCGGTCCGCGCAGCGTTTTGTGAGTCGTAGAAGTTACAATGTGGGCGTATTTCACAGGATTTTCGAGCAATCCAGCGGCAATAAGTCCCGCAGGGTGCGCCATATCGACCATGAAAATGGCTCCAATCTCGTCCGCCACACGGCGAATGCGCGCATAGTCCCAATCGCGACTGTAGGCCGATGCGCCTGCAATGATGAGTTTCGGACGTTCGGCGCGCGCCACACGCTCCAACTGGTCGTAGTCGACACGCCCATCGCTCTCTTTCACATTATATTCGAGCGCGTGGAACATCAATCCCGAAAAATTGACGGGCGAACCATGCGACAGATGTCCGCCATGCGCCAGATTCAATCCTAGGAATTTATCGCCATGATTGAGACACGCCATGAAGACTGCCATGTTGGCTTGTGCACCAGAATGCGGCTGCACATTGGCCCAAGCGGCTCCGAAAAGTTGTTTCAGCCGATCGATGGCCAGCTGCTCCGCCTCGTCAACCACTTGGCAGCCGCCGTAGTAGCGCCGTCCGGGGTAACCTTCGGCATATTTGTTGGTCAGCACCGAGCCCATGGCACGAAGCACTTGGTCGCTCACAAAATTCTCGGACGCAATCAGCTCGATGCCCTTCAGTTGGCGCTCGCGCTCCCGTTCGATGATGAAAAAAATGGTGTTGTCGGGTTTCATATCACGTAAAAGATTTCTGATTTCTAATTATTCATTTGAAAATTTGAAGATTTGAAGATTACGCAGCGCCCAGTCTTTGTTCTTTATTCTTTACTCTTTATTC
>CAVHRT010000024.1:0-18296 GCA_963638355.1 Flexilinea sp.
GGTTGTTCGGGTAAGATTCTTAATATTTTACTGAAATAAAAAAGCCTTTTAAATAAAATCATTTGCTGACTTGGTGATTTTATTGATAGTGTGAATTTGTAGTTAGAAAATTTGGTGAATGCGAGGGTGATTAAGTCCTATAATATAGGAGTGTGCCATCAAGCGTTCTTATTTTTATGGTTGGATACTTGTTTGTTCAACTGAAAAATATTTTAAGCGAAATTGCTGTTTCGCGGTTGAAATTATATGGTTTAGATTATTTTATATAAAATTAAAGATTATGGAAAACGAAAATACACAAGGTTCGTCATGCAACGGATGTCCACAAAACAATGAAGATGTAAAACAAAAAATGCTATTGCAACTTCATGAACAGTATGCGGTGAATAATAATTCAGGATTGTCAAGTATTGTTTCTCTTATCGTTGGTATGTTCGTGGCTATTGGCTTTTATGGTTATGCTTATGTCTATTGTACGAATGAATTTGATACGAGATTTTGTTATTCCTGTTGCTGTTCATGTTCATTTTCTTTGACTCAATTGTCTATTATTGCCATTTTATCCTTGTTAGTTCTTGCAATCATAATCCATATTTGCATATATCAGGGTACTGACCAGCGGTTAGAACAATTTATCATCCATCAAATTAGAAAAAAATATGGAATTGTAGATCAAAATGAAATATCTGAAATCTTACCATCTTCATACAAACCTTCAGGAAAACGCGGATTGAGAATTGTACAAGGTCTCTATGGTGAAATAGTTAAAATATCTGCAGCATTGGAGTTGTTCATTATTGTTAGTCTGCTTGTGAGATATACAATTTATTTCGTGCCTTGCTTTGAGTGTTTATTTTCTAAAGAGTGTGTTATTGTTGCATTTGTGATATTTTGGTTTGTTTATTTAGCAAGTCGTAGCATTTATTTTTTGTATAAAAGGGAAAATCTTTACTTGAAACGGGAAGAGGAGTACCGACAGAAGGAATCTGCAAATAAAAACCAAACTAGTGATAATGCCCCCATTAAAGAATTCCGTTTTGGGGAGAAACGCACTTTTCTACAAACACTGAAAATATTTAAATTCTTATTTTGCTATAAAAACTTAAATAAAAAGCACGAATAATATGTTCATCAAACAATCCAAAAACTCATTCATCCGCACCACAGAACGCTACGGATACATCACGAACCAACTGACTCGGCACGACCGCAGTTATGATTCGTTTGGAGCTGATTTGCTCCGTGAAATTAGTCGTGAATCCAAATCGGTGGACGAAATCGTGGCCCATCTGCTAACCATTTATACTGGAGTGGACGCTGAGACCCTGCGCAAGGACTTTACGGAATTTGCCGAGAGCTTAGCCAAAGACCATTTCGTTCTGTTGGCAGAGAGCGCAGAAGACCTTGATGCGCAAGACTTGACATTCTCCTATTCTATGGGTAATCCCAAGACGCTTGCCACCGATTTCTATCAAGTGACAGAGAAACCCATTAGTGAGAATACACAAGACTTCTTCCTCGAGGAATTGCAAGGCAAACCATTGATATCAAGCCTTCAGTTCGAACTATCCAGCCGTTGCAACGAGCGTTGCATTCACTGCTATATCCCTAATGATAAGAAAAACCATGGCTTTGATATGCCTTCTGCCAAGGTAAAAGACCTTATTGACCAATTGGCTGCTATGGGCGGCATCCATGTGACGTTCTCGGGCGGCGAAGCGTTCTTGCACAAGGACCTTATCGAACTCGTCCGTTACGCACGTGAGAAAGACCTGCAGGTCTCCATTCTCAGCAATCTTATTGCCCTCAAGGATGAGCAAGTGTCGCAACTCAGAGATTTGAATATCTCTCTCATTCAGGTCTCTTTGTACAGCATGGACCCAGAAATCCATGACCTAATCACAACCGTCAAAGGTTCATTTGCTAAGACGAAAGCGGCTATAGAGAAACTGGTAGCAGCTGATGTCCCTGTACAAATCTCTTGTCCTGTAATGAAAGCCAATTGCAAAGGCTATCGTGCTGTACTTGAGTATGCCAACTCGCTCAAAATCAAGGCGCAAACGGACTATATTATGATGGCAGAGGCAAATTTTGATACTGCAAACCTTGCCAATCGTATTTCCATTGAGGAGACGGAGGAACTACTTCGAGATATTATGGATTATGACCCCGTATACAAGCAGGAGGTTTTGACCCAACGTCCCATTAGCGAGGAGATAAAATTTAACCTCGAACGCTACAAGAAACAGCGACTCTGCGGTGTGGGCTATGACAACTGCTGTATCACGGCTAACGGAGATGTCTATCCATGTGCAGGCTGGCAAAGTATGGTGTTGGGCAATGTGTATAAGCAACCTCTGCAAGAGATATGGGAGAATAGCGAGAAGGTAAAGGAACTACGTAAAATCACGCAAGAAGATTTCCCCGAGTGTCTTACCTGTGAGGCACGCGATTTCTGCGCTCGTTGCTTGGTGCGTAATTATAATGAATCGAATGGCGATATGTTCAAGATCAATCGCCATTTCTGCGATGTGGCATTCCTCACCAAACGCCTTGTGGAAGAGAAATTCGGTAAGGACTTTAATGCAGATAAAAAACGGAAGGAATGACTTTAGGTGACTTCGCAACAGAGCATTTTGAATTTATTTTTCCTGAAGGTCTGACTGCTTGATGCTAATCGATTCGCATATTCATGTGGGTCAGTATTACAACATCTATACAAGTCCACAAGATTTACTGCAACTGTTTGACGCTGTGTGTGTTGGGCAGTTTGCGGTATCTTCTACATCTATTTGCGAAGGTAATTACGATAAGGTTTTGAACGAGTTGCAAGAACTCTCAATTATTGCGCACGAGCGAATGTTACCCGTCTTGTGGATTATTCCAGTAATGCTAAAAGATGGAGGTTTGGAGCGGTTTCTATCGTCTGGTATTCAGTGGTGTTGCTTAAAAATTCATCCACAGCTCAATCCATTCTATTGGCAGCAAAATAGTGCTGATTTAGAGACAGTTATCAATCTTGCAAAAAAACTCAATGTGCCAATTTTGATACATACGGGCGAAAAAGATGGTTGTGAGCCTTTGCTTTTCAAAGAGGCAATAGCGACAAATCCATCGGTAAAGTTTATTCTTGCTCACGCACGCCCACTAGAGCAGACCATAATGCTGATGAAAATGTATCAAAATGTGTGGACGGACACTGCGTTTGTATCGACTGAAAATGTTGTAGATCTATGTAATGAGGGCTTATCTGATCGCATTTTGTGGGGAACTGATTACCCAATTCCAAGGTATTTTTACCCCGAAGCAGACATGAAACTCTATTATGAAGGGTTGCTGCAGGCTTTGCAAAAATCTGTAACTCAAGCTGATTACGCCAAAATAACTTCAGAAAATTTTCTGCGGTGCTATGGAGTAGAGTAGCGCGCAGTGTTGAAATCGCACAAGAAATTAGTGTAATTGTAGGTGCTGTGGAATTTACTCCGCCCCTACAAATTGCTATCTTGAGAGTTGTATTAGATACTCGTGAATGGTCTTGATTAAGCGTGTTAGTTTGGAGTTTCACTTGGTCTAAAGGTGGAGTTTGATGTACTGTTGCATTTCACGGAGCGATATGCGTTCGCCATCGAACAGGGTGTAGCAAATATGTACGGTAGACTGAATTTGGCAAAAGAGCGTTAAGTCTGTTTTTTCTGATTCGAGTTTGCCTAACTGCTGCTGGTAGTCGCGTTTCGAGATGTCGCCTTTTTGAAGTCGTTTGCGCAAATCGGCACGAAGGGCATATATCTCGTTTATGCGTTTTTCGCTGTCGTATATTTTTTGCTCTAATTCGGCAACCATAACGCTCATTTGCTCGAAATGGCGTTTCATAAGCGCTTGATGAAAACGGGCTTCTAACTTTTCGTTGCGCTTTTTAGCGTTCTCGATTCGCTCTTTGAGTAGGACGATTTGGTTGTTCAGATGAAAGATGGTTATCTCTTTAGAATTGAGCGTTAGTCGCCCCTCTTCGGCAAAAATGTTCACCACTTCCTTGAGTGTGTAATGTTGGTAATGAGCTTTGGCGTAGTCGTATCTCTTATTGATCTCCATAAATGGGCGCCATAGAGAGGCGAAATTGCTGACCTGTTTGCTACGAGTGTTCCCTTCACCATCGACCAAAACGCAGTTATTGCTGCCCGACAGCGGAGATCCGCAGATGCTACTCACCATCCACACATGCCCTTTCTCGTCTTGCACGGTAGCATTCGGGGCGTTGAGTAGCCATTCGATAAGCACGCCCAAAGTTGGACAATTGAAACCGCTCGTGCCAGTATAGGCCAGACCGTTGTACATGGGAATGCGCGTAAGGAACATGCGGCTATCCGACAGTATCCGCTCACGCTGATAAAAGAATGTTTGAAAATAGGAGAGAAATAACTTCTCGTGCTCGCCAATAGGAGGCGCTTCAACTGCTTTTGATGGTTTAATAGCCGATCGTCCCACTTGCATATAAGTGCCTGTTGTGTCCAACCGTAAATCGTTTGAGGTGAACGGCTCAATGGCCTTACTTTCGAAGCAAGTGAGCACTCTGCCGTCGAGCAGAGTAATAGATGGTGTCTGTTCCATTGTTTTTAATTAATTAGGGGTTAAACTATTAATTCGTATCATTTTACCACCGTAGCCTGTCGACTTGGGCTCGGTTGGTGTGGCGCAGTGCCAACTCTGGATACATCAGTATGTCAAAAAAATGCTTTGCGCGGGCTCAAGTGAAGCCTTTCTCGTAAAAGCGCTGCAAAGGTAAGAAAAATTTTCGAGATATGCAATAGAAAAGATGAAAAAAATGTGTACTGCCATTACTCACTTTTGTGTAGTGGCATTACATACCGCGGGAAAATGTGTGATTTTACACAAAAAGCCATAGATAAAATGCGAGAAAATTAATAAATGTGAAATTTTCGGTTTCAAAAAATGGCAGGAAAAACGAAAAATGGCGACTCTCGAAAGAAGGCCGCCATTCGTCTTAAGATCTATGTCCTATCTTCTTAAAATCTAACCTAGAATTTTATGCTCAAACTCTTGCATGCAGTCGACAAGTGCCTGCACATCGCTCAGCTCGCAAGCGTTGTAGAGGCTGGCGCGGAATCCGCCCACCGAGCGGTGACCTTTGATGCCAACCATGTCGTGAGCCTTGGCAAATTCTAGGAATTCGGCCTCGTGCTCTTTGTACTCGGGTGCCATCACAAAGCAGACGTTCATCAGCGAACGATCCTCTTTCACGGCTGTGCCAACAAACAGCGGATTGCGGTCGATTTCGTTGTAGAGTAGCGTGGCTTTTTCGATGTTGCGTTTGTGCATTGCCTCCACGCCGCCGAGCGATTTTATCCATTTCAGCGTCTCGTGCATCACATAGATGGCGAAAACTGGTGGGGTATTGAACATCGAGCGGTTTTTCGGCTCTGCGCCAATGTGTGTGCGGTAGTCGACCATGGTTTGCAGCGGACGATCCAACTGACCGAGCAGATCTTTGCGCACAATCACAAATGCTACGCCGGCAGGACCAACATTTTTCTGTGCTCCGCCATAGATAAGTCCGTATTTTTTCACGTCAACGGGGCGGCTCATGATGTCGGAACTCATGTCGGCAACCAACGGAACTGGGCAGTCGAGGTCGGTTTTTATCTCCGTGCCGTAGATGGTGTTGTTGGTCGTGATGTGGAAATAGTCGGCATCGGCCGGAATGGTGTAATTTTTCGGAATGTAGGTGTAGTTTTTGTCCTCCGACGAAGCTACAATCTCGACATCGCCATAAAATTTGGCCTCTTTAGCGGCTTTTTTTGCCCAAACGCCCGTTTGCAGATAGGCGGCTTTTTTCTTCAGCAGATTGGCTGGAACGGTGAAAAATTGCGTTGATGCGCCACCGCCAAGAAACAGCACTGCATATTCTTCAGGAATGTTGAGCAGTTCGCGCCAAAGTTGTTCGGTTTCGGCCATAATGCGCTCCCAACCGGGTGTGCGGTGCGAAATTTCGAGCAGGCCAACGCCTGTTCCGTCGAAATCGCGTATGGCAGCAATTGCCGCCTCGATGGCTGGTTTGGGCAGTTTGCACGGACCAGCGTTGAAAATATGTTTCTCCATTTTCTTGAAAATTTTGTTTCTGCAAAAGTAGAAATTTTTCTTGATAGCGACAAGTGGAAGTTAGAAGTTAGCAGTGAGAAGTTAGAAGTGGTTGCGCAGACGCTTACTGGCTACGTTCAAGTATGCTTCAATAACTCCGTAATTTATTGCGGGGTGGCCATGACAATATGCAGTCCGCTGTGGATACCGACAATTTGAAATTTGAATTTTTGCGATAAGCGAGAGCAAAATCAAACTCGTTTGTTTTACCGAGCGTAGCAAAAATCAATTTGAAATCTGAAATCTGAAACTAGAAAGATTCCCCACTGACTCCGATCAACGCATTATGTTCGTCAACCCACCTTTGTTTGCTAACAAAAAAATGCCTATCTTTGCAAACCAATTTCGTTATTTAGAATCAGTCTAAATAGATAATGAAGCGAATTCTGTTTTTTGTGGTTGCTGCTGTGGCGTTGGTAGGTTGCGGATGCGCTGATTATGAGCCAATTGCAGTGCATATCGATCGTTTCGATAGTGCATTGTGGGCGCTCGATCGCGCTAATCTTGCCGCCTCGCTCGACAGCCTGCAGGCGCACTATCCCGACATCACGCCCGTTTATTTGGAGCGCGTAGTGGAGTTTGGCGCGGTTGGTGACACGCTCACGACCTACACTCTGCAGCGTTTTTTTGCCGATTCGGCCGTGGCGCAACTCTATGGCGCAACATTGGCACATTTTGCTGATATGACGGGCTACGAGGCGCAACTTGGCGAAGCTTTTGGTCGTGCAAAAGGCGAATTTCCCGACAAACCAACACCGCGTTTCTACACGCATATTTCGGGCTTGAACCAGAGTATGGTGGTGGGCGATGGCTTCATTTCGGCTAGCATCGATAACTATCTTGGTGCAGACTATCCGCTCTACGAACAAGTGGGCATTTACGGCTATCTCAGGCAAAATATGCGTCCCGAAAAGTTGGCGCCCGACTATGTGATGGCGTGGCTTTTGAGTGAATTCCCGTTCCGTCCGCGCACAGGCGAACTGCAGGAAGAGATGGTCTATCGCGGCAAGATACTTTATGCTACATCGGCTCTGCTGCCCGATTTGCCCGATTCGTTGCTGATTGGCTACACCGCCGCGCAGTGGGATTGGTGCAAAAAATATGAGCACGACATGTGGATGACCATGGTGGGGCAGCGACATCTGTTCAGTCACGACGCCACTTTGCGCGCCAAATATCTGAACGATGCGCCTTTCACAAAGCCTTTCACGCAGCAGTCGCCTGGTCGCGCTGGTGCTTATGTTGGCTGGCAGATCGTGAAAAAATATATGCGCAGCCATCGTCAAATGTCGTTGCGCGAACTGATGCTCCGCCCCGATGACGAAATCGCCCGCGAAGCGAAATATGACCCGTAACCTCAATTGACAATGGATAATTGACAATTGATAATTTTGCTAGTCCGCTCAAATGCGCTTCAATAACCCCGTAATTTATTGCGGGGGATGAAACCACGAACTTGCAGACTGCTGTTGATACCGACAATCTGAAATTTGTTAATTTGAAATCTGAAATCACAAAGAATGCTTGCTGAAGAGGAATTGAGACAGGCCGAGAAAATTTTGGCTGACTACTTGAAGCGGAAGCGATCGCGTCGTACGCAGGAGCGTTTCAAGTTGTTGGAGGTGGCGTATGCTCAGCCGTCGCATTTTTCGGCCGACGACCTGTTAGCCTTGGCAGCGAGCGAGTTTCATGTGAGTCGCGCTACGGTCTACAACACGCTGGAATTGCTAGTCGATTGTCGCCTGCTGGTGAAACATCAGTTTGATGCGCAACGTACTGAATATGAGAAGATTACAAGCAGTGCAACGCATCATCATCGCATCTGCTTGGGTTGCGGCGCAGTGAGCGAATTTACCGATCAGAAAATTCGGCGCGCGGTGCAATATCGGCATTTTTCGGCATTCGAGCCGACGCACTACACGCTCTATCTGTACGGTTATTGCAAGAGTTGCGCCAAAAAACTGAAAAAATGACACAAATTTTGCGATGGCACGATTGTTGAAGTCAGTAGCAAGTAGCAAGATATGAGTAGCAAGATTTCTGCAGAAAAATTATAACCGATCAACCAATAAATTGATCAACTAATCAACCTCTTTTAATATGGAAACAACATCAATTTTATTGAACCCTTGGGTGATATTCATTGGCATTGCGCTGCTGAGTTGGGTTGTGCAAATCGCATTTCAGGCCAAATTCAAACGCTATTCGAAAGTGGCGCTTCCGTGCGGACTTTCGGGTGCCGATGTAGCGCGTAAAATGCTGGCCGACAACGGAATAACCGACGTTACGGTGTGTCAAACCAATGGCATTTTGACCGACCACTACGATCCAACTTCGAAAACGGTGAATCTGAGCGCCAATGTGTACAATTCGTGCAGTGTGGCTGCTGCTGCGGTGGCTGCTCACGAGTGCGGACACGCTGTTCAGCATGCCTACGGCTACGCACCGCTGAAAGTGCGCAGTGCCTTGGTGCCAGCCGTCTGCTTCTCGTCGAAATATGTTTCGTGGATTTTGCTTGCGGGCATGCTTCTGCTCAATGTCTTCCCAGGATTGATGCTGTTGGGAATAGTGCTTTTTGCCGTTACTACGCTGTTTAGTTTCGTGACGCTGCCTGTCGAGATAAATGCGAGCAGTCGCGCGTTGGCATGGCTCAACAATGCTGGCATAACCGATTACGAAACGCATTCGCAAGCCGAAAGTGCGCTGCGTTCGGCCGCCTACACCTACGTGGTTGCCGCCCTCAGCTCGCTGGCTACGCTGTTCTACTACATTTTGATTTTTGCATCGCGTCGTGATTAATCATTGAATGGAAATCGGTTAAAGTGGGCGGGACTAAATTAACGCTAACCCGCTTTACTTTATAAACTTTCAAACTTTACGAACTTTACAAACTCGTTTCATGCTTTCTATAATCGTTGCAATAGCGCAAAATTTGGCCATTGGCAAGAATAACGATCTGCTTTGGCACTTGTCGGCCGACCTGAAACATTTCAAGCAACTGACATCGGGACATACTGTGATAATGGGCGAACGTACCTATCTTTCACTGCCGAAACGTCCGCTGCCAAATCGCCGCAATATCATCATCAGCGACCGCATGGAGGCGCAATACGATGGTTGCGAGGTGGCGCATAGCATTGCCGAGGCTGCCGCGCTTTGTCGCCCCGACGAAGAGAGTTTTGTGATTGGTGGCGGCAGCATCTATCGCCAATTTATGCCACTTGCCGACCGTTTGCACATCACTTGGGTCTATCGCGATTTCGAGGCTGATACGTTTTTCCCTGCCATTGACGAGAAAATTTGGCAACCCGTAGAAACTTCCGAACGTATGCGCGACGAAGCCTCTGGACTCGAGTTCGCTTTTGTAACTTACGAAAGAGTGAAAAGTGAAAAGTAAAAAGTGAAAAGTCTGTAAAGTTAATCTGAATTTAGAAATCTGAAATCTTGGGCAAGAATAAACATAAATTTTGGGAGAAACTGCGGTTCAAATATCGTGTGTCGATTTTGAACGAGAATACACTGTCGGAGGCGTTTCACATGCAACTGTCGCGCCTTTCGGTGTTTCTGATAGTCAGCGTTTTCGCCATCCTTTCATTCTTGCTGCTTTCGCTCATCATCTTCCTGACGCCAATAAAACATTATCTGCCCGGTTACAGCGATGCTTCCATTCGTACCGATTTGGTGGAGCAGGTTTTGTATGTCGATTCGCTGCAGAGCCAACTCGACCTGCAAGCCATGCAACTGGCGGTGATTAAAGACATTGTCGCTGGCAATATCACGCCCGATTCCATCAATACCGATTCGCTCACGATGACCGATTGGAAGCAACTTTCGCTCGATAAATCGCAGCGCGAAGCCGATTTTTGTGCCGATTTTGAGCAGACCGAACGCTACAATCTTGGCTCGCTCGAAACGCCGCACGCAACCGTGGCGCAAGTCTTCATCAAGCCTGTGAAGGGTGTTGTGACGCATCCGTTCGATCCCGAATCGCACCATCTGGGCGTTGATGTGGCGACCTCGGCCGACGAGGTGGTGCTGACTGCGCTCGATGGCACGGTGATGATGACCGACTATTCGCTCGACAATGGCTACATCATCGGCATTCAGCATGCCGACAATTACATCACTTTTTACAAAAATTGCGGTCAATTGTTGAAATCGGTTGGCAACAAGGTGAACGCTGGCGAGGCCATCGCTTTTGTGCGCAATGTGCAGCCCAGCGAAAACGCCACGCCGTACCTTCATTTCGAGATTTGGAATCAAGGGCAGCCGATAAATCCGACCGATTACATTGTTTTCTAGTGCTTTTATGAAACAAAAACTAGCAATACTTGGTTCTACGGGCTCCATTGGCACGCAAACGCTCGATGTGGTGGCGGCAAATCCCGATCTTTTCGAGGTCTATGCCATCACGGCAAACAATAGCGTGGCGAAACTCATCGAGCAGGCGCGGCAGTTCCACCCCGAAGCCGTTGTGGTGGCGAATGATGCTCATTATCAGGAACTTAAAGATGCCTTAGCCGATTTGCCAATCAAGGTTTTTGCAGGTGCCGATGCCGTAGCCGAGGTGGCTGCGTTGCCGTCGGTCGATACGGTGGTGACTGCCATGGTGGGCTATGCTGGTCTGAAACCGACGATTGCTGCCATCGAGGCGGGCAAAAAAATTGCGCTCGCCAACAAAGAGACGCTCGTGGTGGCTGGCGAACTCATCACGCGCCTTACGCTCGAACATCACGTCTCCATCTTGCCTGTCGATTCGGAACATGGCGCTATTTTTCAGTGTCTTGTGGGCGAAAATCCCGACGAAGTGGAGAAAATTATACTCACAGCCTCGGGCGGACCATTCCGTACAAAATCGCGCGAAGGCCTTACTCATGTTACAGCGAAAGAGGCTCTTCGCCATCCTACTTGGCAGATGGGTGCGAAAATCACCATCGACTCGGCAAGCATGATGAACAAAGGTTTCGAGGTGATCGAAGCCAAATGGCTTTTTGGCTTGAAACCCGACCAAATTGATGTGGTGGTGCACCCGCAAAGCATCGTTCACTCCATGGTGCAGTTCCGCGACGGCAGCATCAAAGCGCAACTTGGCGTGCCGGATATGCGCTTGCCGATTGAATACGCGCTCACATTCCCAGAACGGCAAAAGACTGATTTTGAGCGACTTGACTTTGCAAAATGCAGTCAGTTGACATTCGAAAAACCGGATTTTGAACGCTTCCGCAATCTTGCTTTGGCATTTGAAGCTATGGCAAAAGGCGGCAATATGCCGTGCATTGTGAATGCTGCCAACGAGGTGGCTGTGGCGGCTTATCTCGAGGATAAAATCGGTTTCCTCGCCATGAGCGATCTGATTGAAAAGACCATGAATAAGGCGCATTTCGTGGCGCAGCCAACATACGACGACTATGTTGCAACCGATGCTGAGGCGCGCCAAATTGCACGACAACTTCTCTAAAAAATTAAGAAACACAATTTTTTGCAATGACATTTTTGATAAAAGCGGCGCAGTTGATTTTGGCGCTATCGATTTTGGTGTTTGTCCACGAACTTGGGCACTTTGGTTTTGCACGACTTTTCAAGGTGCGCGTCAACAAATTTTACCTGTTTTTCAACCCGAAATTTTCGATTGTTCGATTCAAAAAAATAAATGGCAAGTGGCGTGTGCGCTGGTTTTCGCCGAATGTTGAGCCGAGCGTGAAGCCCAAACTCGACGATTGGGGACACGAGGTAACCGACAAAAAAGGCAAACCCGTTTTCGAACCACTTTCGGACGAAGAGTTGGCGGCACTGCCCGAAGATGATTGGCGGCGCTACCCCGAAAATACCGAGTGGGGCATTGGTTGGGTGCCGCTGGGAGGTTATTGCAGCATCGATGGCATGGTGGACGAAACCACCGACAGCGGTCAACTTGCTTCCGAACCAAAACCGTGGGAATATCGCGCGAAACCTGCATGGCAGCGGCTTTTCATAATCACTGGCGGCGTGCTGATGAACTTCGTCACGGCCATCGTCATCTATGCGGCGATGCTCGGACATTGGGGCAAAACGCAACTGCCAATGCAAAACGCCACGCTCGGCTACGACTATTGCGAAATTGCGCAACGGTGCGGTTTCCAGAATGGCGATATCATCATCACCGTCGATGGCGACACGGTGAAATTTGCCAAAGATGCGCTCGAAACGATTGTGATTGAAGGTAAGAAAAATGTGGTGGTTCGTCGCCATGGCGTGGACACGCTGATAACACTGCCGAGCGACTTTGCACAGCAGCTTTTAGCCGAAGAAGAGACGAGTTTTCTCGATTTGCGAATGCCTTTTGTTGTGAAAGAAGCAGTAGCCCATTCGCAGGCTGAACAAATCGGTCTGCAAGATGGCGATAGTGTGATTGGATTGAACGGCAAATCGTTGGCAACCTACGGCGAAATCTCGAAAGAACTCTCGCATTTGGCTGGTCAGCGCACCGACATCACCTTTGTGCGCCAAGGCCAAATTGTAACAGACAGCATTGCGGTGGATAGCCTCGGGCGAATTGGTGTGTACATTCGCAGCGATTTGAGTGAATTTTTCACGCTCGAACATACCGAATATGGCTTTTTCGCCTCTATTCCAGCGGGTTGGCAAATGATGTGCGACGTGCTTGGCTCGTATGTCAAGCAGTTCCGATTGGTATTCACCAAAGAGGGCGCAAAAAGTCTGGGTGGCTTCGGAGCCATCGGCAATTTGTTCCCGTCTATGTGGGATTGGGCAATCTTCTGGAACATGACTGCGTTCCTCTCGGTAATTCTCGCATTCATGAACATTTTGCCGATTCCAGTTCTCGATGGCGGCTACGTGCTTTTCCTGCTCTACGAGATGATTTTCCGCCGCAAACCGAGCGACAAATTTATGGAAATTTCGCTCAATATCGGTTTCTTTTTGTTGCTTGCGCTGCTCATCTATGCCAACGGGAACGATATTTACAAACTGATTTTCAAATAGTTGCTTGAAAAATCAATAAAAAAACGGCTGCTCCAAACGGGGTGGCCGCTTTTATTTTGAAAATTGAAATTTGGTGTTTTCTCATTCGGCTTTTTTTGCTAACTTTGCGGTCGAAAATAAGCGGCTTCTAAATGTACGAAAAACGCACAAAAGAGAGGAACATGATTTTCGGTTTGCGGGCTATAATCGAGGCTATCGATGCGGGTCGCGAGCTGGATAAGGTCTATCTGCGCCGTGAGCTCGATGGCGCTTTGGCGCGCGAACTTGTCGAAAAATTGCACCAAAATTCCGTTCCCGTTCAGCGCGTTCCTGCCGAAAAACTCAATCGCCTGACCGACAAAAATCACCAAGGCGCGGTGGCTTTCTTGTCGGAAATTGAGTATCAGAACATCGAAGACATTGTGCCGATGCTCTACGAACAGGGTCGCACGCCGCTCTTTGTGATGCTCGATGGCATAACCGATGTGCGCAACTTTGGTGCTATTGCTCGTACTTGCGAATGCGCAGGCGTCGATGCGCTGATAGTGCCGACCGTTGGTGGCGCTACCGTTACGGCCGACGCTGTGAAGACATCGGCAGGTGCGTTGCACATTTTGCCAGTATGCCGTGTGCAGAGTCTGCATGGCTGCGTCGGTTATCTGCAAAAATGCGGAATCAATGTGGTGGCGGCCACCGAGCATGCCACACACGACTACACGAAGTGTGATTTCAGCATGCCCACAGCCATAGTGATGGGCGCTGAAGATGTTGGCGTTTCGCCTGATATTCTGCGCATTTGCAATGACAAAGTCGCCATTCCTATCGTTGGAAAAATTGAGTCGCTCAATGTTTCGGTTGCGGCAGGCATAGTCATCTACGAAGCCGTGCGCCAGCGAAAAATAGATTTGTAACGAAAAAATTATCTGTAACTATAAAATTCTGACACCTTGGAAATTCTGTACGAAGACAACCATATCATCGCAGTGAACAAGACCTGCTCGGACATAGTTCAAGGCGATAAAACGGGCGATGAACCGCTAGCGGATCAGGTAAAAGCCTATCTGAAGGAGACTTACGGCAAGCCGGGAAATGCATTTTGTGGCGTTACGCATCGCCTCGATCGGCCAGTGAGTGGCGTGGTGCTTTTTGCCAAGACTAGCAAGGCTTTGACGCGCCTGAACGACATGTTTCAGGAACATCAGATTCGCAAAACCTACTGGGCAATTGTGAAAGATGCGCCTGCCGAGCCAGAAGGTACGCTCGAGCATTTTCTTATTCGCAACGAGAAACAGAACAAAGCCTACGCCTACGACACACACAAATCGAGTGCAAAATTGGCGCGCCTTCACTACAAAACCATTGCGCAGAGCGATAATTACACGCTGCTCGAAATTCAGCTTGAGACGGGACGGCATCATCAAATTCGTTGCCAGCTGGCGAAAATCGGTTGCCCAATAAAAGGCGATTTGAAATATGGTGCAGCGCGCTCGAACCCCGATGGTGGCATATCGTTGCACGCTCGCAGCCTCGAATTTGAGCATCCTGTGACGCATCAACCAATAAAAATTGTTGCGCCGATTCCAAACGAACGCTTGTGGCAGGAGATCACAAGTTCGCTTCGTGACGAGGAAGAACAAAAGTAATGTTTTGCTGATAAAAACGAAAGTAGGGGTGCGAAAACGCATCCCTACATTTTTTGTTGACTTTTTTGATTGCCAATCTGCTCATTCATCAAGAATGTAGAGGTCGCTGGCGGCGATGCGCTCGAGCGGTTGAAGCACCTCCACGGTGATGCCTTTTTCGACCAAAGCATTATTCACCGTGTTGAACGCCAGTTCGGGCGTGTTGTTTTCCTGACTCAGGTGGCACAGAAAAACGTGCGTGAGCGTTTCGGGCCAATTATCGGCCAAAAAGTGCGCTGTGTGATCGTTGCAAAGATGCCCTGTGTGGCTGCGAACGCGCTGTTTCAGCGGGTAAGGGTAGCGACCGTTTTTCAGCATGGCATCGTCGTAGTTGGCTTCTATCACCAAGAAATTTGCTTTGGCAATGTGATCGGCTACCTCTTTGCCAATGTAGCCAAGGTCGGTAGCGATGACGAAATTTTTGCCCCTATAGCTGAAGGTGTAGCCAACGCAGTCGGTGGCGTCGTGGCTCACGGGGAACGACTGAATGGTGAAGTCGCGAATGATGATGTGTTCGCCTTTTTTGTAGAATTTGCGGCACGAAACCAGTTTTTCGGTTACGCGGTAGTTGCGGTTGATGCCGTCGTGCATCTCTTTGGTACCGTAGACTGGAATGTGGTATTTTTCGCCAAGCACGCCCACGGAGCAGATGTGGTCGGTGTGGTCGTGTGTGATGAAAATGCCCCAAATCTGATCGAACGAGATGTTGTGCTTTTTGAGTTCGCGTTTCACCGTGCGAACGCCCACACCAGCATCTATCAGGAACCCATATTCGCCTGTGCCGATGTAGTAACAGTTGCCGCTGCTACCGCTTCCCATGCTCAAAAATCGCAAACTTTTCTCGTCCATGTCGTTCTTTCAAAAGCGGTTGCAAAATTACAAAAAAAATCCCATTGGCGAAAAAGTTTGCAGCGACGCTCAAAAATCCTCGCGCTATCTTTTTAGAAATCGACGGTAAATCCAGCGTGAATGTTGAACCCTGCTTGCGCATAGTACCAAGGCGTATATTGCTGATTTTTAGGCGTAAATGCGCCATCTTTCACTCCAGAAAAATAACTGTACGAGCCGCCATTCGAGGCATATTTGGCGTTGAAAAGGTTGTTCATCTGCACCGAAATGGTCAGATTTTTCAAAACGCGTTTAATCGGTATTTTGTACGCCAAATGCAGATTGTTCACGCAGTAGGCTTTGAGCATTGCAGCGGAATTTTGGGTGTTGTCGAGGTATTGTTTGCCAACGACATTGGTCTGGAAAATGGCGTTGAAGCCCTTCACATCGAACTGAAAATTGCTCACTGCCGTGATGCTCGGCGAAAAAGCGATGTCGGTGTCGCCATATTTCACCAGCACCTGACCGCCGTTTGCCACCACGGTTTCGTCGTTCCAGTCGGCATCCCAATCGTCCACCCAATCTTCGTAGTCGCGAATTTTGTTGCGGCTCAGGGTCAGACTGCCGTCCCAGCGGAACCAGTCGCACGGCGTAACGCCAAGCAAAAATTCCACGCCCATGCGGTAGCTATCTTTCACATTTTTGGTGAGATAAGCACCCGTGTCGCTCATTTTGCCAGTCAACACAAGTTGGTTGTCGTAGTCCATGAAGTAGAGATTTGCGCCCACATGGAAAATGCGGTGCGTGTAGCCGTAGCCCAGTTCGTAGTCGTAGAGGCGCTCCGACTGCGGCACATCGTTCGGACCAGCCTCGGTGTAGTTTTTGCGCGTTGGCTCGCGGTTGGCCATGGCAAAACTGAAACTTGCGTTGTGTCCGCCATTTGTGTACGAAATGCCCGCTTTGGGGTTCACAAAATTGAATTTTTCGTGAATCGGAATCTCCTCCAAATCTTCATCGTTGATGCCCGAAATCTGATAATCGATATGTCTGTATTGCACATCGCCAAACAGTTCCAAACCGTCGATTATCGTCCAATTGGCTTTCAAATAGACATTCGCGTCGAATTTGTTGGCTTTGTTGCGATAGTATTCAAAATCTTTCGGAATGCTTTGGTTGTAATCGCGCACCCACAGCACATTTCCCCAATGCGAACCTTGATAATTGTTCACCGCACCGCCCAAGGTGGCATGCACTTTCGCATTTTGATAACTTACCGCCAGCACGCCGCCATAAAAATGGTTATTCAGATGTTTTTGGTTGATAAGGTCGGAGCGTTTGATCACATTTCCAGCTGTGTCGGTGAAATTTTCGAGACCAAAATCGCCCAATTTTTTGTTCACTTTGTATTGCTCGTAGTAGCCGCTGCCGTGGGTGTAGTGCAGCGCCGCATTCAGACTCCAATTGGTCGTAAAGCGGTGAGACACATGCAGTTGTGCATGTTGTTGCGCGTAGTTGTCGGTCTGATTGTCGTAGTAAGCGGTGTTGCCCTCGTCATCGGTGTATTCGCCTGCAGGATTGTAGCGACGGTTGGCACCATTCAGCCCGTAAGCCACATCGTAGGTTACGCCGTCCCATGCCATGTAGGTTTTCTCTTTTCCTCCGAAAAGAAGCAGTTTCACCATCGTGTTTTCGCCGTACCATGCGCCCGAAGCGTAGTACGAGTAGAGGTCAGAATTGGCGCGCTCGAGAAAGCCATCGCTGTTCACTTTCGAAAATCGCGCATCGAATGCAAAGCCGTTGCTCATCAGACCTGTGCCGATTTTTGCGCTCTCGCGGAAGGTGTTGTACATGCCGCCATTGAACGCGATGGAGGCGTAGGGTTGCGGTTGCGCTTTTTCGGTGAGCATATTCACCGATGCACCAAATGCCGACGCACCGTTGGTCGATGTTCCCACGCCGCGTTGCACATTCACCTCGCTCATCGACGAGGCCATGTCGGTCATGTTCACCCAAAAAACCGTTTGCGACTCGCCATCGTTCAGTGGCACGCCGTTCACGGTCATGTTTATGCGGCTTTGATCGGTGCCGCGCACACGAAAATAGGTGTAGCCAACGCCCAATCCGTCGTCGCTCGTAACCACCAGCGATGGCGTGAGCGTGAGTAGATAGGGCAGGTTTACGCCTGTGTTTTGCTGCTGCAGTTGCGCTTCGGTGTAACTTTGTGTGATGAGTGGCGTTTCGTTTTTTAGTCTGATCGACGACACCACAATCTCGTCCAGTTCGCCGCTCATGGCAATGCTGTCCGACGCCTCTTGCGCTGCAACCGATGCGCTGCAGAGTAGGGCAAAAGCAAAAATTGAGAACGATTTTTTCATATTTCCTCCAAAAAATTATTCTGAGAAGATTTTTTTGGAGGTTGCGTAGAAGTGTGCGCGTGCAGAGCGACTTTTTTCCTTCGCAGCATTGCCTGCGCAGGTTCAAAGGGTATGATCTCAGCCATGGTTTATGCGCCACGGCACCCCCAAAATTTCGGCTGCAAAGTTAGTAATTTTTTTTGAGAAAAATGTTAGTGAAGAATTTTGGCTGGAATTTCTCGGGGAACTTTACTCTTTCGGAGAAATATAAAATCCGTCCTCGTCGAATTCAGGCTCAATTTGCATCTCGTTTTCATTC
>CAVHRT010000025.1:0-17780 GCA_963638355.1 Flexilinea sp.
ATCAAGGACCTTGTCCCTGCTATTTCTGGTATTGCAGTACCGCAAGAAGTGAAGGATATTGCTACTACATTGCCGTATCGTGATTTCATTACTGTCGGACTATGTGTCAAAGATTTGCGTATTAAGAACCAGACTAAGATACCTACTTATGACCACCGAGTGCCTGATACATGGATATACATACAGGAGCGTGATGTGCATATAGGGCGTTTGCAGGTGTTCAACAACTGGTCACCCTATCTTGTGAATAACTATGAGCACACGATGTGGATTGGTCTTGAGTACTTCTGCACTGAGGGCGACAAGTTCTGGAATATGTCCAAAGAGGACTTTATCCAGATGGCTATTGACGAGTTGGTCAAGATAGACATTATCAATAAAGAGGATGTACTAGATGCCTGCCATGTACGGGTCAAGAAAGCATATCCTGCTTACTACGGCTCTTACTACCAGTTAGATACTGTCAAGTCGTTCTTGGATACTATTCCGAATCTCTATTGCCTTGGGCGCAACGGGCAGCACCGCTACAATAACATGGACCACTCTATGATGACTGCTTTCGAGTGTGTCCGTAATATCAAGAACGGCATCACTGACAAGTATAATATTTGGAACGTTAACACCGAAAAAGAATATCATGAAAGCAAATAACGCTACTGCACATACCGACTTCCGCACCCGTTGGAATAACTCCTTCTGGCATTTCTGCTTCTCAAAAGCACAGGTATGGGATTGGACTCTTGTGTTTGGTATATGCCTTATAGGATACATTGTTATCCGTTTAGCATATCCTTATCCTGTTACTATGACAGACAGTTTTACCTATCTGCGTGCAGCGATAGATGACCAATTCAGCGCATTCCGTCCCTTCGGATTTTCGGAATGGTTGCGTGTGATACATGTGTTCTCGACATCCATATTTTCCATCTTTATTGTGCAGACATTGCTCTATGCGTTGTGCTGCACGTTGCTTATTTTAGCATTGAAAAGGTATTTCCCTATACATCCCTCTTGGTTACGCTGGACTATCTCTGTTCTCATCGTTGCAAGTCCGGTTGCTTTCTATATGCTCAATGCTATCATGTCCGATGCACTATTCGGGTGTATGATGATTCTCATGATTGCTATGCTGATAGTCCTTGCGCATGAAGGGTCGTATAGTGCATTACTGCTATATTTTGGAGCATTCTTTGTGGCACTGTTTACTCGCTATTCAGGAATGTTTTTTATTGCAGTCTTGATACCGATATTATTCTTTCTCCCTCACAAACCATGTAGATATATCGGCATGGTAGGAACACTACTCATCAGTTTGTTCTTTTATCAGAATATCTGCAATAATATGCAAGAGATTACTCATCGTAGACAGTTCTCTACAGGATTCGATGGATGGCAGTGGGCAAATAATGGTATGCATGTACTTCCTTTTGTAGAGGAGGATAAGGCTCCTAAAAAGAATATGCAGTTGCTTCATGAGGCATGTCTTGCTTCTCGTGACTATATCTGTCAAAAGACCGATTCTGGTCATGTTGCTTCTGCTGCATTCCTTTGGGATAAACAATCGCCGCTGAAACAATATCTTTTCTACTATATGCAGACGCGCCGAGTGTCGTATGTAGAGGCATGGGCTAAGTTGGGTGGCGAGATATATGCTGATTATGGCAAATGGCTTATCAAGAAACACCCTATTGAATTTTGCCGCTATTACTTAGTGCATAATACCGCCAAGGTGTTCTATCCTGACTGCCTTGAACTAGTGAATAGTTATAGTGCTATTCCCGCAGATAATCGTGAAGCGCAAGTGTGGTTTGGTATCGATGCAGATGATATTAAGCAACACCCATCGCACCCTCTCTATGAGAAATATATCAACCCTATACTGCCTGCACTCGAACTGGTGCTTTGGATTGTGATGTTTGGCGCTCTATTGGCGATGCTCATTCGTTGGAAACATTGGAGCATGACTCGTTCGCAACGAATAGTGTTTTGGACCATATTGCTGTTGGGCTTTGTCTATTGCGGAAGTACTGCCTTTGCTAGTCCTATCACCATCCGCAACTGGTTTCCGCTGCAAGCCATAAAGTTGGCGTTCACTACTGTTTGTCTCTATTTTGCGATTCCGACTACTGCAAAAAATAGGTGATTTATGCGATTTCATCAACTTATAGATATACTTTTTCGTCGCGATACCGACAATATATGGCTGCAACTGTTTCGCTATTGTTTTGTGGCGGTGGGGGCTTTCATTGTGGACTATGGTACCTATTTCCTTACATCCTACGTTATCGGTATTCCCTATCTGGTGGCTGCACTGTTAGGTTTCATAACGGGAACTCTCACTAACTATGCTATTGCCAAGTGGTTGGTGTTCCGTGGCGAACCAAAGTCGCGTGCTGGTGAGATTGCTGGTGTGTTCATTATTGGCGGATTGGGATTGGTATTCCTTGAATTAGGTATCTGGTTCTTTACCGAGAAAGTAGGGGTGCACTACCTCATCTCCAAACTCATCATGACGGTAATCTGCTTTGCATGGAACTTCCTCGCTCGCAAGTTCTTTATGTACTCCAAGCGGTTCAATGTCCTGAAAGACCGCAATTGAACAGATTTTTGTGCGCATGAAGTCAAAATGAAGACTGAGCTGGCAATTCTACAGAGCAATGCACAAATGCGTTCCATCGCTACAGATGCCCCATTCGACTAGCAGCGAACGAATAACAGACATTAAAATTGCCCAACAACTTACGCTGCTGGGCAGATTTTTTTGTCATGTCTTGCTGATCCCTACAAAACGATATTCACGATTTTTCCTGGAACGACTATCACCTTCTTAGGTGTTTTGCCCTCGGTGAAACGCGGTGTTTGCTCGTGTGCCAAGGCTGCGCGCTCCACCTCTTCGCGGCTGGCGTTGGCTGGCATCTCCATGGTGAAACGCACCTTCCCGTTGAACGAAATAGGATATTTCACGCTCGATTCGGTGAGATATTTCTCATCGAATGCCGGCCACTGCGCATCGCAAACGGAAGTCTCGTGACCCAAGCGATGCCAAAGTTCCTCGGCAATGTGTGGCGCGAATGGCGCAATCAGCACCACAAGCGGCTCAAGCACTGCGCGCTTGCTGCAATGTAGCGTTGCGAGTTCGTTTTGGCAAATCATGAATGCCGGAATGGAGGTGTTGAACGAGAAATGCTCGATGTCGTAGGTGATTTTTTTGATGGTTTTGTGCAGCGTCTTCAGCTCGTCGGCAGTGGGCGCATCGTCGCTGATATTTTCGAACAAAGCCCAGAAACGGCGCAAGAAACGGTGCACGCCATCGATGCCGTTGGTGTCCCATGGCTTCGACTGCTCGAGCGGACCGAGGAACATCTCGTAGAGGCGCAGCGTGTCGGCACCATATTTTGCCACAATGTCATCGGGATTCACCACATTGAACATCGATTTCGACATCTTCTCCACGGCCCAACCGCAGATATATTTTCCATCTTCCAAAATGAATTCGGCATCCTTGTATTCGGGCATCCACGCACGGAAAGCGTCGAGGTCGAGCACGTCGTTCGATACGCGGTTCACATCAACGTGAATTGGCTGCGTTTCGTACTGATCTTTCAGCCCTGCCGACACAAATTTGTTGGTTCCAACCACGCGATAAACGAAGTTGGAACGCCCTTGAATCATGCCTTGGTTCACCAGTTTGCGGAATGGCTCATCGCTGCTGATTACGCCAAGATCGAACAGGAATTTATCCCAAAAACGGCTGTAGATAAGGTGTCCCGTGGCGTGTTCGGTACCGCCAATGTAGAGGTCGACATTCTGCCAATACTGCTCAGCATCGTGCCCGACTAGCGCAGTGTCGTTGGTCGGATCCATGTAGCGCAAATAATAGGCTGACGATCCCGCAAAACCCGGCATGGTGCAGAGTTCTATCGGGAAAATGGTCTTATTGTCGATGTCGGCTGTGGCGGCGAGGTAACGCTCTTTTTCGTTCCAAGCCCAGCGTTGTGCATGTCCGAGTGGCGGATTGCCGTCGGCCGTGGGTTTGAAATCAGAAATTTCGGGCAGTTCGAGCGGCAGGCATTCTTCTGGAATAAGATACGGCATGCCATTTTTGTAGTAGATCGGGAATGGCTCGCCCCAGTAGCGTTGGCGACTGAAAATGGCGTCGCGCAGACGGTAGTTCACTTTCACGCGACCAATGCCTTGCTCGGTGATGTAGCGTTTCATTGCGGCAATGGCTTCTGGCACGGTTTTGCCGTTCAGGAAGCCAGAATTTATCATCACGCCCTCTTTGGCATCGAAACTTTCGTTGCTCACGTCTGCGCCCTCGATGAGCGGAACGATTGGCAACGAGAAATGTTTTGCAAAGGCGTAGTCGCGACTGTCGTGTGCTGGCACTGCCATGATGGCGCCCGTGCCGTAACCTGCCAAAACATAATCCGAAATCCAAATTGGTATCTCTTTGTTAGTCAGTGGATTAACTGCGTACGAACCAGAAAATACGCCTGTAACTCGGCGGTCGGCAATGCGTTCGCGCTCGGTGCGGCGCTTCACTTGGTCGAGATAGGCGTCCACTTCGGCACGCTGGTCGGCTGTGACTACGCGATTCACATATTCGCTTTCGGGCGCGAGTACCATGAAGGTAACGCCAAAAACCGTGTCGGCACGCGTGGTGAAAATGAGCAGTTCGTCGTCGCTACCAGCAATGCGGAAGCGCATTTCGGCACCTTCGCTGCGACCAATCCAGTTGCGCTGCGTCTCTTTCAAGGCGTCGCTCCAGTCGATGCGATCGAGCCCATCGAGCAGGCGTTGTGCATAAGCCGACACGCGCAGACTCCATTGGCGCATCACGCGCTGTTCCACGGGGTGACCGCCGCGCACCGAGAGGCCTTCGCTCACCTCGTCGTTGGCCAAAACGCAACCCAAGGCGGGGCAGAAATTCACTTTCGTATCGGCCAAATAGGCGATGCGATAGTTCATTAGCACCTCCTGTTGGCGATGCTCGTCCCACGCATTCCAATCGGCTGCGGTAAAGTGCATTTCGGCGCTGCAGACCACATCTAGATTGTCGGTGCCATGCTCCGAAAAATGTTTCACCAACTCCGTGATAGGCACTGCGCGTTGGCATTTGTTGCAATAGAAATGCTCGAACATCTTGCGGAATGCCCATTGAGTCCAGCGATAATAGCGCGGATCGCAGGTGCGCACTTCGCGACTCCAATCGTAGCAAAAGCCGATTTTATCGAGTTGTTCGCAGTAGCGTGCGATATTTTTTTCGGTGGTAACGGCAGGGTGTTGACCCGTTTGAATGGCATATTGCTCGGCTGGCAATCCGTAGGCGTCGAAGCCCATTGGGTGCAGCACATTGAAGCCTTGCAGACGTTTGTAGCGGCTGTAGATGTCGCTTGCGATGTAGCCCAGTGGGTGGCCGACATGCAGTCCCGCGCCGCTAGGGTAGGGGAACATGTCGAGCACATAAAATTTTGGTCGATTGCCGCCATTCGTCACTTTGTAGACAGCGTTATCTTTCCAATACTGTCGCCATTTCGGCTCAATTTCTTTGAAGTTGTATTCCATTGTGGTAGTAATCAGGGGGTATATCTATCTCATCTCCCAAACTGCAAAGTTACAATTTTTTGAGCAGAAGGCAAAATCGGTGTTGCGTTTGCGTAATCGTAAATAAGTTTGTACCTTTGCGGTAAATTTTTTCGCGTATGAAACGAATGCTTTTTCTCTCAGTTGGGCTGATGGCGGCAATGCTTGCAAAGGCCGATGGACAGACGCTTTTCGAGTCGTTGGCTACGCCCGATTCGCTCACCGAGGCGGTGGCGGTGGTCTATCAGGATTCGCTGATGCAGCAGGCCATCGAACGGCAGCACGAGGGCAACAACACCGAGGTGAGTCGCCGCGGTTTCAGGGTGCAACTATTCTCGAGCAACAATGTGCGTACTGCCCGCAATGCCGCATTTCAGGTAGAAAAGACCGTGCGCGAAAAACTGCCGCATCTGGCCGTGTATGTTACCTACACATCGCCGTTTTGGAAAGTGCGTGTGGGAAACTGTGCCACCAACGACGATGCGCAACGCTTGCGCCAGTATATCATCGAGCAACTGCCGCAATTCCAAGCCGAAACATACGTCGTCCCCGACCAAATTCAGCCGAATCAGTAGTCGAGAAGATAGATTTTGAGAAGATAGAGCATAGATTTTTAGAGTAGATTCTGATGACAACGGAAGAAATTGCCGAACATTATCGCCAGATAATCACGCTGCTAGGCGAAGACGCTGAGCGTGAGGGACTTGTGAAAACGCCAATGCGCGCCGCAAAAGCCATGCAATTCATCACGCAGGGCTATGCCGAAGACCCCGAAGAGGTGCTGCGCAGTGCCATGTTTCACGAGGAATATCAGCAGATGGTGGTGGTGAAAGATATCGAGTTTTTTTCGCTTTGCGAGCACCACTTGCTGCCGTTTTTCGGTAAAGCGCATGTGGCGTACATTCCCAACAAAACCATCACTGGATTGAGTAAAATTGCCCGTGTGGTCGACATTTACGCGCGGCGGTTGCAATTGCAAGAACGGTTTACTACGCAGATAAAAGAGTGCATTCAGAACACGCTTCAGCCCATGGGCGTGATGGTGGTGATAGAGGCGCAACACATGTGCATGCAGATGCGCGGCGTGCAGAAACAGCACTCAATGACGACCACGTCGGACTTTACGGGCGCTTTTCGCAATGCCAAAACCCGCGAAGAATTCTTCCAACTTATCAGGAGCGGGAGATAATTTTCCGCCGCTCAATCATTTCCCGCTCGACATGCGCGAATCCTCGTCGATGGTGCCGACTTTGCGCTGTTTCACGTATTGTTGCTGACCAAACATCCACGTAACCGACACGCTCACATGCTGATAACGCCCAATCCAACTGCTCACCGACGAGTAGCCTTCGGGCAGATTTTTTGCTGTGTTTTTGTCCTTCATCGAGCGGAGCAAATCCTGCGCATCGAGCGTAAAAATCAAACCTTTTTCTTTCCACATTTTGCGAATTGACGCGCCAAGATAGTACGAATTGCTACTGCGGTAATAGCCCGATATCGTTGGCGCGCTGTACATGCCATCAACGGCAATGGTCCAGTCTTTCGGCAACGAAGCGGTGAGCGTGGCACTGCCGTAACCACAGTGCTGGCGCAAGTCCACGGTCTTGTCGTACGACTTGTTGATGATGTACTGATAGCCCGCATACACGGTGAGCGAAAGCCACGAGCCATCGAGCGTGCGCGTGCCATCGGCAGCGGTTTTGAATTTCGGCACAATGGGCAATTCGGTGAGCGAAAGGTTTACTCCATGTTGCGTGTAGGTGCCAAAATTGACGAATGTGACGCGCTTATTGCCATTCGGCATGATTTCGGGCTGCTGCGCATAGTCGTCGACGGTGTGCGAAAAATCAAACCCTAGCGAAACATACTGCGAATAGCCAAAATTGATGTTCACTTGGTGTGTGTACGATGGCTTCAAGTCTGGATTGCCTTCGGTGTAGTTGTGCGCGTCGCTGTAGGTGCGGAAAGGGTTCAGTAGTCTGTAGTGTGGACGAACGATGCGGCGTGTGTACGACATGTCCATGCTCCAATCTTGCGTGGGATTGTAGCCCACGAATGCCGTCGGGAAAAGGTCGAAATAGTCGCGCTTGGTGGTGCTGTCGCTCGAAATCCACCGACCGAGCGAGTGCGTGTATTCGCCGCGTAGCCCGAGTTTTGCGTTGAAATGTTCGCCAAACTGCTTCGCCACCGAAATGTAGAGCGCAGCCACATGCTCGCTGTAGTCGAAATCGGAATTTTGCGTTGGACTGGCAATGTCGTTCGTCGCGCTGTCGGTGGTCATGCGGTTGTTGGTGCTCGATAAAGCCCATTTCGCACCTGCCTCAATCATACCCGTTCGCCAAAAATTGGTCTGAAAATCGACCTTCGCCGAATAGATGTTCACTTTTTGTTTTGTGTTGACATCGTACATGGTGTTAGTGATTGAATCGGTGCGTTCGGCAAAGCGATTGCGCGCTGTTTGTCGGTTTTCACTATCTGTGCGGTTGCGCTTGTAGTCGAGGTTGGCGGTGATTTCGCGCTCCAGCGAGTCGTTGAACACATGCGTGTAGTTCAGGTTGATGCTGTGCTGTGGCATGTAGAGCGAGTAAAAGCCCGAGTTTTCAGATGTTTCGGTCTCGATATCGTTGATTTTTGTGTAGCCGTAGCCGAGATTTGGCAAAGTTTCTTGTTTGAATATTGCAAATGGCGCTTGAAAAATGAAACCCAGCGTGTTTTTCTTGTCCACAAACCAATCGTTGCCCACTTTCAGCAGATAGTACTGAAAGGTGTTCCCGTTGTCGGCGCGGTCGTAGCGCTCGATGCTGTTGCCAAGCGAGTCGCGGCTGATGTTGCGCGAGTCGGAGCGGTCGCTCTGGTTGTTGTAGAACTGCACGATGGAGCCGAAAGTGTAAGTTTTTTCGGTGCGGTAGTTCAGATTCAGGCTGAACATCTCCTGATTTTGCCAACGGCTGATGTCTTTCCAATACATGCCGCCATATGCTGCCGCAAGACTTCCGTTCAGACCTTTCATCATGTTGCGGCGTGTTTTTATGTTGATTATGCCGCCTTGTCCAGCCGCATCGTATTTTGCCGAAGGATTGGTTATCACCTCAATTTTTTCGATGGTGCTGCCGTCGGTGCCTTCGAGCATGGCTTTCAGTTGGTCACCGCTTAGGTCCGATGGTCGCCCGTCGATGTAGATCGAGACCGATTTGCCATTTACTGTCACGTTACCGTCTTTGTCGACATTCACGCCTGGCGCTTTTTTCAGCAATTCTTTGCTGCTGAAACCCGTTGAGAAGGGCGAACTTGCCACATTCAGCACTATCTTGTCGAATTGTCGTTCGATGAGCGGGCGCTTGCCACTCACTTCCACTTCGGCCAATGCTGTGGCTTCTTCGTTGAGCGTGATTTTTAGATTTTTCTCGCTGATATTCAGTGCGTTAGTGTAAGTTTCGTAACCAACAAACGACACTTGCACAATGCGTGCCGAGGCGGGTGCAGTGATCGAAAATTCGCCATTTTCGTTGGTTATTGTGCCTGTAATCAGTGCACTATCGCTGGTGAGCAGACTTACCGTGGCGTAGGCTATGGGCTGCTGCTCGCTGTCGAGCACCTGACCCGAAATTTTGTTCTCTGCCGCCATCATCAGTGTGGAAAATCCCAAGACGACGAGCAGAATGCCAATCTTTTTCATTGTGTAGATTTTGAAAATTTGAATGTAGGAATGCGCCCTGTTACCGCAGTTGGCAGAAGTTGCCGATGGTCTTAGTCAACAGTCATGGTCAACTAGACTAGCATTTGTGATGCCATTTTTCTTGCCTGCCACATACGAGGTCGGCTTGGCATCGCCTCGCTTCAGATTGTCGAGATACATGGGCTGCCCCACCAAAAAGCAGGCGGCATCGAAGCGGTCGCCTGTGCGCAGTTTGCTGTTTTGCTGTTCGACCACGGTGTAGTGCATGTTGCCATCGTAGCGAAAGACGCAGTGGCGATTGGGCAGCCAACTCACCTCAACCATGTCGCCAACGGCAAGTTGTTCGCTGCGAATGCCCTCTCCGTTGAAGGTGGCGCTATCCTCTTCGCAACGATTTTTCAGCGATTCGCAATAGTTGTCCCAATCGGGGTAGCCAACGAATCGTGCCAACAGCGAAAGCGTTGTGAGGCGCGGACCTTGTGTGCCATCGACGTAGCGCCAAAGGCGTTTGAGTGTGCTTGTTGAGATGTTTTGATGCAGCCGATTCCAGATTTCGAGCGCAAGAAAATCGAAATCGTGCGGCGTGCGAATGCGGCGGTTCACATTGCGCTCAATATCGCGTAGTAACTGGATTATTTCGGGCTCATTTTTCATCTCTCACCTATCATCTCTCACCTCTCACCTCTCACCTCTCACCTATAACCTCTCACCTCACTTCACTTTCATCACATCAAATCCCTGCCCATACACGCCAATGGCCGACGATTGCGACACGAATGCGTTGGGGTCGATGGTTTTGACGATTTTGAAAATTTGCGCCGACTCGTTTTTGCGCGCCAGCACGGTGATCACCTTCACAGGTTTTTTCGAATACCAGCCCGTGCCGTCGAGAATGGTCACGCCGCGGTGCACCTCGATGTTGATGGCGTTGGCTATCTCCTCGTATTTCGCCGAAAAGATGAAAAATTGAACCGATTGGCGCACACCGTTCACCACCATATCGAGCGTGAAGGTGGTTACTGCCATTGTGGTGAGACCGTACACCACTTTTTCGATGCTGCCGTTTGGCAAAAAATAGGACGAGCTGATGATGAACACATCGCAGTAGAGCAGGGCGCGCCCAAGGGTGATGTTGCGGTATTTATTTACGAGTTTGGCGATGATGTCGGTGCCGCCCGAACTGCCGTTGCTCAAAAACATGATGCCCATGCCAGCGCCAGCCAAAATGCCGCCCAAAACGCATGCCATGAAAGGCTCGTTGGCCGACACAAATGTGCCGATGGGCGCTTGTGGCAATATGGCCAAAAACAGTGTGAGGCAGCCCACGCCGTAGGTGGTGCGCAGACTAAATTCCAAGCCAAGTTTCCACAACGAAAGCGCTAGCAACACAACGTTTATTATACCGTAAGTGGCAGCAATCGGGAAGCCTGTGCCGTATTGCACTATGGCACTGATGCCCGTGGCGCCGCCGCCTGTAATCTCGTGCGGCAGCAGAAAGCCTTTCCATGCCGACGAATACATCAGCAGTCCGAGTGCAATCATCATGTATTCGCGCACTGCTTTCCAAGTAATTCGCTCTTTGATGTTCGAGAAATTATACTTCATGTCTTGTGGGAAACGGAATTTTTCAAATAAAAAATTATTGTGCTGCTAATTCGCGTACTAGACTTTCTATTGTTGGACATTCAATAATTGGCATTGATGTCGTCGGTCTTTGGCGCGGGAGAAAACGCCCCATGGTAACTGCATCAATCATTTTTTGAACAAAAGGTTCAGCGTGAATGAGCGCAATTTTTCTATCGCTATGCAGCATATTATACAATTCATCTGCCGCTGATCGTGATATAAAATTCACGCCCTCCAAATCGAACAAATATTCGTTGTCCGACTGCAGTGTTGCGTTCAAATTCTCCATGTTTTTGCGTGTGCGAATTTGATCTCCGTAAAGCTCTTGTAACTTAATTATCTTCTTCATAATCAGGCGATATAGTTGTAGAAATTGTATGTCTGTGGAATTTCAATTGGAATGCGAGCGATAGCTGCAGTTCCATTCCATTCAATTTGATCGGGAAGCGAGAGTAACTTCTTCTTCCTCGAGGTAAAAAGTGACATGGCGTTACCCGAAATTATTGCAAATTCTCCATGTAGTCCTTCTGTCACCATTTTGATATTCGATGAAAGTCCATAACCGCGATTTTCAGCATTTGGCAGATCTTTCGTAGAATATCCTTCTTGTGCTAAACCTAATGCTTGCGCATCGCTTTCGCCAATAATGTTCAGGTATTTGTTTGTGTTCACATAGCTGCCATATATAGTAATTCCATTGTCGGCTAATGCTATGTCGATGGTTTTCGTGTCCGTGTTATACGAAACATAAGCAAGTCCAAATTCTGCTTTTGCATGTTGCTGCATATTGCAAATTAATTCGTCCAAAAGATAAGATATGGATTGCTTTAAAGGCTTGAATGATGGGCAATTATCTGCCAAGTATTTTTCTATGCGATGAACTATTTCGTCAACAGATTGCTCGGTTAATTTGAATGAAATGGCTCGATTTAGAGTTGATGGTTCTGCTTGTTGACATGCATTGTACATTTCGGATAGTGCAGACAAAAGCACATTTTGCGTGGATAGTGGTTGTTGATTCGCTATGGCGACAAATAGTGCAGGACAAATTGCTCCCAAATGCTGCTCTTTATTCGATATGTTCAGAATTTCATCACTCATATTTCCAACCATTCTTTCAGCCGACAAAATTAGTCAAAATAAATGGTGTAACTGACAAAAAGTTTCTCAAAATTACGCAATTTTCTGTTCTCATGAATTTTTCGTAACTTTGTAGGTTGATTATTTCACTTCTGAAAAAATAATTTTCACAACATTATGACAGACAACAATTTGTTGATTTACAACACTTTAACTCGGCAAAAAGAACTTTTTCGTCCGCTGCATGCGCCGCATGTAGGACTGTATGTGTGCGGTCCAACCGTGTATGGCGATGGTCATTTGGGACATGCGCGCCCTGCCATCACCTTCGATGTGCTCTATCGTTACCTCACACACCTTGGCTACAAAGTGCGCTATGTGCGCAACATTACCGATGTGGGTCATTTGGAACACGATGCTGACGATGGCGAGGACAAAATAGCCAAAAAAGCGCGTCTCGAAAAATTGGAACCGATGGAGGTGGCGGAGAACTACACGCGTCGCTACCACAAAGCCATGGAGCGCTTGAATGTGTTGCCGCCAAGCATCGAACCGCACGCCTCGGGACACATCATCGAGCAGATTGAATTCACCAAAAAAATTCTGGACAACGGCTATGCCTACGTGAGCAATGGTTCGGTCTATTTCGATGTAGAAAAATATAACCAAACGCATCACTACGGGCGACTTTCGGGGCGCAACATCGACGAACAACTCTCGACCACGCGCGAACTCGATGGTCAGGAAGAGAAACGCCGCAGCGTAGATTTTGCCCTTTGGAAAAAGGCTACGCCCGAACACATCATGCATTGGCCTAGTCCGTGGAGCGAAGGCTTTCCCGGCTGGCACATCGAATGTTCGGCCATGGGAACGAAATATCTTGGCGAGGAGTTCGATATTCACGGTGGCGGCATGGATCTGATGTTCCCGCACCACGAATGCGAAATAGCCCAAAGCGTGGCAGCACTCGGTCACGAGAGTGTGCACTATTGGATGCACAACAACATGATAACCATCAACGGGCAGAAGATGGGCAAGAGCCTTGGCAACTTCATCACGCTCGACGAATTTTTCACTGGTTCGCACGAACTGCTGTCGCAACCATTCGCGCCAATGACCATCAGATTTTTCATTCTGCAAGCGCATTATCGCAGCACGCTCGACTTCAGCAACGAGGCTCTGGTGGCTTCGGAGCGCGGTTTGGCGCGACTGACCGAGGCCTACGAACGCCTGCAACATATTGCGCCAGCCGCCACTTCGACCGTTGATGTGAAGGGTCTGCGCCAGCGTTGCGAAGAGGCTATGTGCGACGATATGAACACGCCAATCGTAATCTCGCACCTGTTCGATGCCGCCAAAGCCATAAATAGCGTTCACGACGGCAAAGCCACCATCAGTGCGGAGGATTTGGACGAATTGAAGAGCGTTTTCCATCTTTTTGTGGAGGAGATTCTCGGTCTGCAAACCGACAGCGAAAGCAGCAACAACGAAGCCTATCGCAAAGCCGTGGATCTGCTGCTCGACCTGCGTCTGCAAGCCAAACAAAACAAAGATTGGGCTACTGCCGACCGCATTCGCAACGAACTCACCGCCCTCGGTTTCAGCATAAAAGATACCAAAGACGGCTACGAGTGGAAACTTTGATAATTATCTAATTATTTAATTTCCAATTATTTAATTTGAATTTTTTGCGGAGCAAAAATCAATCTGAAATTTGAATTTGAAATCTGAAATCTGAAATAAAGTTATGAAACACCTGAAATTTCTTACACTTTGCGCGATTTGCGCAGTGACAATGGGCTGCCAAAAAGCCAACAAATACACGCTAAACGCCTCTGTTCCAGACGAATGGAACGGCGGAACGGCATACTTAGCGCATTTCAACGGGCGCAACCTTGTGATGGACGATAGCACCGCCATCGAAAATGGCGCATTCCGCTTCAAAGGTGCGCAGGACACGGTTTTCTATCGCCAACTGCTGATTGAAAAGCCGGGTAACTGCGAAATGGTTGTGCCTGTAATCCTCGAAAAGGGCAAAATCAGCGTCAGTTACAATGGGCGCGAAGCCACTGTGGGCGGCACTCCGCAAAACGACGCCGTGCAGCAATACATCGACCTTATTCGCGATGCTGAAAATGCGCTCGATTCGCTCTACGAAATCTATGCAATGAACGACGATAACCTGCCACTTCAGCAGAAAATTGAGGAGGAATATGATAGTCTGTCTGACGAATTGACCGAAAAAATGGTCGACTACATCAAGCTGCACAACAGCGATGCCGCTGGAGCGCTCGTTTTTGTGCAAATCTATCGCATGCTCGACGATGAACAGCAAATCGAGATAATGGAGGCCGCTGGCGAAAATTTCCTCTGTCAGCCTGGCATTGCGCCAATTAGCGAGCGCCTCGAGCAGATGAAAAAAGTGGCAGTCGGCAAGCCTTTTGTCGATCTCACCATGCGCAATCTCGATGGCAACGAAGCGCATCTTGCCGATTTTGTGGGCAATGGCAAATACTTAGTAGTCGATTTTTGGGCTAGTTGGTGCCGTCCGTGTCGCCAATCGATGCCCGAACTGAAGGAGATTTACAAATGCTATGCTGGCAAAATCGAGATTGTTGGCGTGTCGTTCGATAGCAACGAGGCAGCGTGGAAAAAATGCGTTGCCGACCTCGAATTGCCGTGGAATCACATTTCCGATCTGAAAGGCTGGCAATCGGCTGCGAGCGAGGTTTATGGTGTCGATGCCATTCCGCATCTGATGTTGATCGCGCCCGATGGCACTATTGTGGCAAAGAAACTGAACGACGAATCGTTGGCCGAAAAATTGGAAGAATTGGGTCTGTAGATGAAGCGATTTTTGACGATAGCAACGCTCATTTGTGCGGCAATAGTGGGTTCGGCGCAAGTCGATTTGCAAACCTACTATGCCACCACCAGCGGTCTGAATAAAGGCGCGCTGAAAACTGCGTTGTGCGAAATCATCAAAAATCCGAAAGTGGTTGGCTATGACAATCTTTGGCAATATTTTCCAACCACCGACCGCCGCGCCGATGGCAAAGTGTGGGACATGTACTCGAACAACACCTACGAGTTCAACGACGATGGTTCCACGGTTACGGGCATGGACCGCGAACACGCCTTCCCAAAAAGTTGGTGGGCGTCGGGCGTGAATGCCGATAAATATGGCTGTTACAGCGATCTTTTCAACCTGAATCCAGCCGATGCCACCGCCAATCAGCAGGCTAAAAATAATCTGCCAATGGGCGAAGTTGACGAATCGCAAAAAATCTTGTACGACAATGGCGTGGTGCGTTCGGGCTACAATGCCGACGGTTACCGTGTGTGGGAGCCGGCCGACGAGTACAAAGGTGATTTTGCGCGAGCCTACATGTATGTGGTAACTTGCTACGAGGAGATTTGCACTGCTGGCAACGATGGCGGTCCCACGTGGAGCAGCGATGCCATGCGGCAGATTCTTTGGAAAGAGAAAACCACTTACCCTATTTTCACCGATTATTCGATAGAACTTCTGCTCCGTTGGCATGCCGCCGACCCCGTGAGCGACAAGGAATTGAACCGCAACGAAGCCATTTATCGCATTCAGGGTAACCGCAATCCGTTTATCGATTGTCCCAAGTTTGCCGATTATATTTGGGGCGAAAAAATGTCGGAATCGTTTGATCTAGAGGAACTTACTGGCAAATGTTTTTTCACCATGCCGCGCCATGGCGAGCAATACGCTTTCAAAGGCGACACCATTGAAGCCGCGCAATCGCTGCGTATGCAGTTCAAAGCGAGCAATGTTACACAGCCCATCAGTTGGCACATCGAAGGCGCAACAAAAGGCACTTTTACGCTGCCATCGGCACAACTTTCTGTTTCTGACTTGACCAAAGGCAAGGCGCAAACCATCACCTATACATCGAGCGTGCCAGCGCACGATACTGCGAAAATAGTCCTCGAAAGCAGCGAGATGAGTGCGCCCGTCAGCGTTACGCTCACAGCCGAAGCACGCGACATTTTTCAGCCGCTCGAACCAGAAATTGACGACGAAGCCGTAACCATTCGTTGGCGACCATCGGCCGACGCCATGGGCTATAAAATTACGCTTTTTCAGATGCGCAATCTGGGCGAAAAGGCGTGGGTCGAAACACTGAACGAAGATTTTGCCTCGTGGCCAACCACTTGGACACGTAGTACCAACGGCATGAGTTGGAAATCGCAAAATGGCGGACTCATCAACCTTGGCTCGGCCAGTAATGGCGGATTTGCGGCTACGCCCACGCTCGCACTTGGCGACAGCGTTCGCATCATGCTTCATGCTGCTTTTGCCAACGCCAAAGACGCATCGCCACGGCTACACATCTCGCTCGATGGCGCGGCAGATACTGCGCAGATCGCTGAAATTGCCTTGACGCAGGACACCGCTTTATATGCGGCGACAATTGCGAACACCGTTGGCAACGGCTCGGTGCGCTGCTGGGTGGAAAAGAGTAATCGCGCGGTGATGACCGACCTCAAAATAGAGTCGTTCGAGGCGGTGGAGTCGCGCTACATCATTGCCGACACGCTCGCCACGGGCAATCGCTGCAAGATAGAAAACCTCACGTTCGGCGAAAAATATCTCTACACCATTCAGCCTGTTGGCGGCGAATTTCCGACCATTTTCGGTCCATTCGAGGTAACAACGGGCAAAACCGCCATTGAAAAGACGCTTCAGGACGAGATTTTTTGGAAAATTTCGGGAGAAAATCTAGTAGTTGAAAATCTACCAACCGACGCCACCATCACACTCTACGATGCCGCTGGACGAACGCTCGCAACCGCCATCAGCAGCGGATCGACGATGAATTTTGTGCTGAAAAGCGCAGGCGTTTACATTTTGCAGATTGATAATTCTGCCATCAAAATTTTGAAATAGATGAAACAACTTTTTCGACATATTCTGCTTGTCATTTTGCTGATAATCAGCCTGATAGCATGCAAAAAGACCGCAAAATTCTCGAATGGCGGCTCGCTGCAGTTCGACGGTACATCGTACACCCTGCAGAGCGCGCGGCAGCATGTCTATCTCGATTCTGTGAGCAACGAAATGCGCATAGAATTGGCTTTTTGCTCTGGCAAAATGACCTACACCGACGCCAAAATGAGTGGAACGGGCGCATTGCTTTTCGTCACCGTGGCGAGCGATACTGCACCAATCGCAGCGGGCGAATACGAACTGCTGCCCGAATCGCGCCTCATCACCATCAGCGATGACAAAACCGACACCACCACAACTGCCATCGGCAGCGGCACATTCACCATAGAAAATACCGATCACGGACAACGTTATGCGCTGAAAACCAACACGTTAGACGCGACTTACGAAGGCACGTACACCTATTCGTACGACCTCGACGGCGAGCAGATTGGCACATTGCAAATTGGCGACTCCATAGTGCCGTTGCAACGCGGCGACTTGATGCTCTGGGGACCGATTTTTGCTGGCGATTTGAACTATCACGAATTCTATTTTTATTCGTGCAACCTGCGCCATAACGATGCTGGCAAAATCCGTCAGGGCGCGGCTTTCGTGGTGGGACTGCACTCTGTAAATGCCGATTCGGTGGCGGCGGGCGACTATCCCATCAGCACAAAAAATGAGGCGAACACCGCGCTCTACGGCCACAAAAGCGGCAAAGGCAATTGGGGAACTTACACCATCAACTACTTGAGTGCCACGGCGCAAACCAAAAGCAATCTGCTGTCGGGCAAAATCTCGCTCACGCGCAACGGCGGACTCTATCAGTTCACTTTCGATGGCACCGAC
>CAVHRT010000026.1:0-2557 GCA_963638355.1 Flexilinea sp.
TCGAATGATGGTTACCATCACCAACTGCAAAAAAAGTTATAAAACCCGTAATTTGAAATTTGAAATCTGAAATCTGAAATTTTTTCTCAAGAAAAAAACATTATCTTTGCAAAAAAATTATCAAGAAAACTTTTTCAACACCAAACTGTGCTTAATCTTCAACAAAAACTGAAACTGCAGCAGAAATTATCGCCTCAGCAAATTCAGGTGATAAAAATGCTGGAATATCCCACCATCGAACTCGAAGAACGCATTCGCGAAGAGATGGAGGCTAACCCCGCGCTCGACGAGGGCAAACCCGACACGCCCGAAAATGCCGAAAACGAAGGCGATTACAACGATACCTGCGACGAAGAACATGTGTCTGATGCCGATGGCGAAGGCGACATGAACAACGACTTCGACCTGACCGAATACACCAGCGACGACGACATTCCCGACTACAAACTGCAGAGCCACAACCACTCGGTGAACGACAAAGAGATGACCATGCCGTTGTCGGAGCAGGAGTCGTTTCACGAACATCTGAACAGTCAGTTGGAACTGATGCGCCTCGAGCGCCGCGTGCTTGGACTCGCCACCTATCTTGTGGGAAATATCGACGACGACGGCTACTTGCGCCGCAGCATCGAAAATATGCAGGACGACCTCGCCTTTCAGTTTGGCGTGGAAGCCACCGACGACGAGATGCAGAAAGCCCTCGAAGCCGTGCAAACGCTCGAGCCTGCTGGCGTGGGCGCACGCGACCTGCAAGAGTGCCTCGTGCTGCAACTGAAACGCCGCACACAGACGCCCGACATACGCCATGCCATCGAAATAATAGAAAAATGGTTCGAACAATTCTCGAAACGACAATACGACTACATTGCGCGCCGACTGGGCATCAGCGAAGACGAAATGCGCGCTGCCACTGCCGAGATTAAAAAACTCAATCCCAAACCGGGCAATGCCTACGCCACACAAACCGAACTGATGCAGTCGCAGATAACGCCCGATTTCATAGTCGAAAACGACAACGGACGGCTGCTCGTGTCGCTCAACAACGCCAACATTCCCGACCTGCGTGTGAGCCGCGACTACACCGACATGGTCACCGATTTCAAGGCCAACAAGGCCAATCAGACCAAGCAGATGCGCGACGCCATCACCTTTGCCAAGCAAAAAATAGACGCTGCGCAATGGTTCATCGATGCGCTGCAGCAACGCAACATCACCCTGCTGAACACCATGAACGCCATTGTGGAGCATCAGCGCGAATATTTTCTCGAAGGCGACGAAACCAAACTGCGCCCCATGAGGCTGAAAGACATTGCCGAGCAAGTTGGCTACGATGTGTCGACCATTTCGCGCGTGAGCAACAGCAAATATGTGCAGACAAGTTTCGGCATTTTCCCGCTGAAACACTTCTTTGTGGAGACCATGCAGACCACCGATGGCGGCGAAACATCGAACCGCGCCATCAAAAAAATCATCTCCGATTTGGTGGCTAGCGAAGATCCGCGCAACCCTGTGAACGACGACCAACTGACCGACTATCTGCGCAAATCGGGTTTTGTGATAGCGCGCCGCACCGTAGCAAAATATCGAGAACAACTCGGCATTCAGGTAGCGCGATTGAGAAAAGAGATTTGATCAATTTCCCATTTGAAGATTTGAAAATTTGAAGATTATTTGCTGATCGTTCATGAATAAAATTCAATCCATAATTCTCAGTGGTCTGCTTTTCTTTGCAGCTGCAGCATCGGCAACGAACAACGACTCCATTTTTGCAGAATATCAGAAGCGTTGCGCTGACGACACTAGCATTGTGCAAATTGCGGAGCGATTCATCGGGGCGCCATACGCGGCTGGCACGCTCGAAGGCGACAGCATGGAGCAACTCAAAATTCGGCTCGATGCGTTCGACTGCGTAACATTCGTCGAAACCACGCTCGCACTCTGGCGCAGCGAGCTGAAAAGTTACGACGATTTCGCTGCAGAACTGCAAAAAATCCGCTATCGCAACGGAAAAATCGATGGTTTTGCATCGCGCCTGCACTACACCACCGATTGGCTGCGCGACAACGCCTCGATGGGCATCGTCGACAACATCACGCAGCAACTCAGCACCCGCCAGTTGCCGCTCGAACTGAACTTCATGACTCACCATCGCGGTCGCTATCCCGCACTACGAAACAATTTCGAGCAATTCATCGCCATTCGCAATATAGAAAAATCGCTCAGTCACAAACGCGGCAATTTTTTCGTTCCCAAACGCGATGTAGCGCGCATCGATAGCCTCATTCCCGAAGGCGCCATCATTGCCATCACCACCAACATCGAAGGGCTCGACTGTGCGCACATTGGTCTGGCCGTAAAACGCGATGGAGCAACGCATCTGTTGCACGCTTCGAGCAGTCAGAAACAGGTCTGCATCAGCCAAAAAACGCTGGCAGAATATCTTGCAGCGAACCAAAAATTCACTGGAATAATCGTTGCAGTGCCGAAAAAGTGAGAAAAAATTCCGAAAATTGTTTGTTTAGAAAAAATATCGTAAATTTGCCGTCTGAAAAACTGA
>CAVHRT010000026.1:2637-17740 GCA_963638355.1 Flexilinea sp.
GCCATGCAAACAAAAAAATCACCCGAAGCAAATCTCGAAAACAAGCGTCTAACCTATGTTTTGATGGGTTTGGTGCTGTCGTTTGCGGTATTCTATGTAGCCTTCGAATGGACTGAAAAAGATGTCGAAAAATACGAAGTCGCCGTCAGTCAAGATGTGATGTTCGAAGAGGAGATGATTGAGCGCACCGAGCAAGAAGAGGAGAAAGAGGTTGAGCCACAGAAGCCTGAGGTTACCGAAGTAATCGAGGAGATTCAGATTGTGGACGACGATGTAGAGACAGCCGACATTGCCATCAACTCGGAGGACGACCAAACGCAAGCCCAAGAGGTGATTCAAGCCCCTGTGGAGATTGAGGAGGAAGATCCCGAAGAGAATGTGGTGTTCGTTGTTGTAGAAAAAATGCCATCGTTCCCCGGCGGTCAGCAAGCCCTGATGAAATACTTGAACGAGAACATTCGCTACCCTGTCATCGCCCAAGAAAATGGCGTGCAAGGTCGTGTAATCGTGCAATTCACCGTGCGCAAAGATGGCAACATCGACGATGTGAAAGTGGTTCGTTCGGCCGACCCAAGCCTCGACAAAGAGGCCATTCGTCTGGTGAAATCGATGCCAGCATGGGAACCTGGTCAACAGCGCGGCAAAGCCGTTCACTGCAAATACACCGTGCCTATCGTATTCAAACTGCAAATGTAATTTAGCTGAAAGTTTATAGGTTATGGGTGAGAGGAAGATAACCAAAACTTATTGCAAAAAAACAGAGTTACCAATTTGAAATCTGAAATTTAGAATCTTCAATACGCCACTGCCTCGCTACTTGCGGGGCAGTTTCGTTGAAAAAACGCAAAAAAATATTCTACTCCATGGAAATAATCGAACAACTGAAACTGCGTGCGCAGCAGAACCTGCGCCACATTGTGCTGCCCGAAGGCGACGAGCCACGCACGCTCGAGGCGGCCGACCAGATTTTGGCCGAACACATCGCGCGCCTCACACTCATTGGCGACGAGAAGAAAATCACCGCTATGGCGGCTGAGAAAGGGCTGAAACACATTGCCGAAGCCACACTTTTCAATCCAGAGACCAATCCGAAAATGGCGGTTTATGCCGACCTGCTCTACGAACTGCGCAAGAAAAAAGGTATGACGCACGAAGAGGCCGAGCTTAAAGCCAAAGATCCGCTCTATCTCGGTTGCCTGATGATAAAAAATGGCGATGCCGATGGCGAATTGGCTGGAGCTCGTGGCACCACGGCCGACACCATTCGTCCAGCGTTTCAGATAATCAAGACCAAACCGAATGTGAGCGTTGTTTCGGGCGCATTCCTCATGCTCACGCCTGCAAAACAACTTGGCGACAATGGTCTGCTGGTATTTGCCGACTGCGCCGTAAATCCCTGCCCAACAGCCGAAGAATTGGCACAAATTGCCATCTCCACCGCTGAGACAGCACGCGTTCTCGGTCAGATGGAGCCGCGCGTAGCCATGCTCAGTTTCTCGACCAAAGGTAGCGCCAAACACGAGCTCATCGACAAAGTGACCGAAGCCACGCGCTTGGCTCACGAAGCCGCACCTGCGCTGCAACTCGATGGCGAACTGCAACTCGACGCCGCGCTTGTGCCGTCGGTTGCCGAGAAGAAAGCACCAGGCAGCACCGTCGCTGGCAAAGCCAATGTGCTGGTCTTTCCCGATCTGCAAGCAGGCAATATCGGCTACAAACTAGTAGAGCGCTTCTCAGGCGCGCAGGCCATTGGACCAATTCTGCAAGGCATAGCCGCCCCAGTGAACGACCTCAGCCGCGGTTGCAAAGTCGACGACATCGTAAAAATGGTAATCATCACGGCAAATCAGGCGATTGAATAGCTAAGTCAGAAAGTAGAAAGTGAAAAGTCTATAAAGCATCCTAGTTCGAAAGTTTATCAAGTTCATAAAGTTCATAAAGTAAAGCGACACCATGAAATTTGATAAGTTTGAAGATATGTTGGTCTGGCAAAAAGGCAAAGATTTGTCGAAAAAAATCTACAAAGAATTTGAAGATTCGAAAGACTGGGGCTTTAAGGATCAGATTCAACGCGCGGCAGTGTCCATCATGAACAATATTGCCGAAGGATACGAACGCAGTTCAAACAACGAATTTAAGCACTTTTTGTTTATCGCCAAGGGCAGTTGTGGCGAAACTAGATCAATGCTGCATCTTGCGAAGGATCTTGAAAAACTTTCTACCGAAATATCAGAAAAACTCATTCGCGATAGCGAAGAAATCTCGAAAATGCTTTCCGGACTAATTAAAACGCTCTAGACCATCACCAGCCGAAACTTTATAACTTTACGAACTTTACGAACTTTACAAACTTTACAAACTTTACGAACTTTACAAACTAAATCCATCATGAAAATCCTCGTTCTGAACTGCGGAAGTTCATCAATCAAATACAAACTGTTCGACATGGCGGAAAACGCTGTGTTGGCACAAGGCGGCATCGAAAAAATTGGGCTGCCCGACTCGTTCATGAAACTGACTTTGCCCAACGGCGAAAAAGTGGTGCTCGAAAAATCGATTCCCGAACACACCGTCGGCATCGAATTCATTTTCGAACAACTGACTAGCGCAAAATACGGCTGTCTGCGCTCGCTCGACGAAATCGACGCCGTTGGACACCGCGTGGTGCACGGTGGAGAACGCTTCAGCCAGTCGGCACTGATTACGCCCGAAGTGTTGGAACAGATAAAAATCTGTGCCGACCTCGCTCCGCTGCACAATCCTGCCAACATCAAAGGCATCGACGCCATCAGCAAAATTCTGCCAAAAGCACCGCAAGTGGCTGTGTTCGACACATCGTTCCACCAAACCATGCCCGACTACGCCTACATGTACGCTCTGCCCTACGAATACTACGAAAAATATGGCGTTCGCCGCTACGGCTTTCACGGCACGAGCCACCGCTATGTGTCACGCCGCGCCTGCGAATTTCTCGGTCTTGACTACGAAAAAACAAAAATCATCACCGCACACATTGGCGGCGGCGGCTCCATCACAGCCATTCGCAATGGCAAATCGGTCGACACTTCGATGGGACTGACGCCCGTTGAAGGTCTGATGATGGGAACGCGCTCGGGCGATGTCGACCTTGGCGCAGTGGTCTATCTGATGCAAAAAGAGGGTCTCGACGCAGCAAAACTGTCGGAATTGGTCAACAAAAAATCTGGCGTGAAAGGCATCTCGGGCGTTTCGAGCGACATGCGCGACATCGAAAAAGCCATCAGCGAAGGCAACCCGCGCGCCAAACTGGCCATGGAGATGTTCAACTACCGCATTCTGAAATATATCGGCTCGTACGCGGCTGCGCTCAACGGCTTCGACATGCTGGTGTTCACGGGCGGCGTAGGCGAAAATCAGGCTGGCACGCGCCAATATGTTGCCGACGGGCTGAAATACCTTGGCATAGAAATCGACAGCGATCTGAACGCTCATTCGCGCGGCGAAGAGATAGAACTCTCCACACCACAATCGAAAGTGCGCGTAGTTGTCATTCCAACCGACGAAGAGTTGATGATTGCGCAAGACACACTCAATCTAATTATGAATTAAGAATTTTGAATTAAGAATTGTCGGTAACCATAGCAAACTGCCCAAAGTCGTGGATACCATAAATCTGAAACATGAAATTTGAAATAAAATAAGGAACAATGAACTACAAAATGATGACTGCCGACGAGGCCGCTGCTCTTGTAAACAACGGCGATATTGTCGGATTTAGCGGTTTTACGCCTGCTGGTGCGCCTAAAGTGGTGCCAGAGGCCATTGCCCGTCGCGCCGAAGTCGAACACGCGGCTGGTCGCGAATTCAAAATTGGCATGTACACAGGTGCCTCCACGGGCGACATGCTCGACGGCGCACTTGCTCGCGCCAACGCAGTGCTTTTCCGCACGCCTTATCAGTCTAACAAAGACCTGCGTGCGCGCATCAACGCACAAGAGGCGCACTATTTCGACATGCACCTGTCGCACGAGGCACAAGAACTGCGTTACGGCTTTTTGCCCAAACCAAAATTCGCCATTGTCGAGGCTTGCGATCTGACCGCCGACGGCGAAATCGTGCCAACATCGGGCGTAGGCATCTTGCCAACCATCTGCCACTTGGCCGACCACATCATTGTGGAACTGAACACCACCACACCAAAAGAGTTGCGCGGCATTCACGACATCTACGAGCCACTCGATCCGCCCATGCGCAAAGCCATTCCAGTCTACACCGTGAGCGACCGCTGCGGTGATGTCTGCGTGAAAGTAGACCCGAAAAAAATCGTTGGCGTAGTAGAATCGAACATTCCTAACGGAAGCGGCAAATTTGCTCCAATGGACGAAGTTACGCAACGCATCGGCGAAAATGTGGCGCATTTCCTCGCTGCCGAAATCAAGGCCGGACGCATTCCCGCATCGTTTCTGCCTATTCAATCGGGCGTGGGCAACATTGCCAACGCGGTGCTGGCATCGCTGGGCGAAAATCCCGACATTCCGCCATTCACCATGTACACCGAGGTGATTCAAGACGCCGTAATCGGTCTGATGAAAGAGGGGCATGTGAAATTTGCCAGCGGCTGCTCGCTCACCGTGTCGCAAGCAGTGCTCGAAGATGTCTACCAAAACCTCGATTTCTTCAAAGAACGCATCGTTTTGCGCCCACAAGAGATCTCGAACAACCCTGAAGTGGCGCGCCGTCTGGGCTTGATAACCATCAACACCGCACTCGAGGCCGACATTTTTGGCAACATCAACTCGACCCACGTGCTTGGCACCAAAATGATGAACGGCATCGGCGGCTCGTGCGACTTCACACGCAACGCCTACATCTCCATCTTCACCACGCCATCGACCGCCAAAGAGGGCAAAATCTCGTCGATTGTGCCGATGGTTTCACACCTCGACCAGAGCGAACACTCGGTGAAAGTGCTGATTACCGAATACGGTGTGGCCGACCTGCGCGGCAAATCGCCAATTCAACGCGCACACTGCATCATCGAAAACTGCGTGCACCCCGACTACCGCGATATGCTACGTCGCTACCTCGAGTCGGCACCAAAAATGCACACGCCGATGAACATCTACACCTGTTTCGAAATGCACAAAGCCTTTGCCGAAACGGGCGATATGCACAACGCAAAACTCTGATTGTCAGAAGTTTAAATTAAAAATAAACGCTCATTTGCTAACCGCAAGTGGGCGTTTATTAAAATTAAGTTTTCGCAATGATTTTTCAGAATAAAATCTGTACACAAATTTATCATTCGCCTTGCGGAGAACTGATTTTGGCGTCGATTGGCGATGAACTGTGCCTTTGCGATTGGAACGAGAAACCCTGTGCCGAGCGCAATAAGCAGCGTTTGAAGCGATTGCTGAAAGCCGATTTCGAAGGAAAAGAGTCTGAAACAATCCGCCAAGCGACATTGCAACTCAACGAATACTTTACTGGAAATCGAAAAGAATTCGATTTGAAATTGCGCCTTGTTGGAACTGATTTTCAGAAAAGCGTTTGGCGCGCGCTGATGGAGATTCCGCATGGCGAGACGCGCAGTTACATGCAGATTGCCGAGCGCATTGGCAACCCGAAAGGCGTTCGAGCAGTGGCGCAGTCCATTGGCGCGAACGGACTAGCCATAATCGTTCCGTGCCACCGCGTGATTAGCGCAAATCATTCGCTCACAGGCTTTGCAGGCGGCTTGGAGGCGAAGAGGTTTCTGCTCGATCTGGAGAAAAATTTCAAAAAATAACCGTACCGATTTTCACATCGTGCGGCTCGATTGGAAGGGTTGGAAATATCTGGAAATCGAACGCCAAGCCGATGGTCGGGACAGAAGAATTTGCGGCAAGAAAACGATCGTAATAGCCGCGTCCACGCCCCAAGCGACTGCCATCGGGAGCAAAAGCCATGCCCGGCAGCACTATCAAATCGATTTTTTCAGAAAAAACCTTATCGGAACTCGGTTCTTGAATGCGGAACGCACCCTCGTGCAGTTGATCGAGCGAAATTAGTTCCACAGGACGAATGTCGTTGCCAACAACCACGGGCAAAATAACGCGTTTTTGCCCCAAAATGCGCGCTATCAACTGGTGCGTGCAGACCTCGTCGGGTAGCGACCAATAGAGCATCACGGTCTGCGCCGACTGAAAAAGTGCGTTCGCCTCGAGCCGCGCAATCACCTCACGCGACTTTGCCGCCAACTCGTTGGGCGAAAATTGTGCCTTCCGCCGCCGCACTTCGTTGCGCAATACATGTTTTTCTTCAAAAAACATTTCAGATTTCAGATTTCACATGATTTCAGATTACGGAAGCCACAACGACCCAACGCTAATTAAGCAATTGGAAATTAAACAATTAGGTAATTATTTCAGCATAATTCTGAAAGTCGTTCCCTTGCCGATTTCCGATTGTTTCACAAAAATTTTGCCGCAGTGGTACTCTTCGATGATGCGTTTAGCGAGCGGCAAACCCAATCCCCAACCACGTTGTTTGGTGGTGTAACCCGGGCGAAAAACTGTCTTAAAGCGGTGTTTATCAATGCCTTTGCCCGTGTCGGAGATGTCGATGATGGTGCGATTTTTGTCGTTTCTGTCGATCACAACACTGATTTGCCCTTTGCCGTCCATGGCATCGAGCGCATTTTTGAAGAGATTTTCTATCACCCACTCGAACAGCGGCACGCAGAGCGCATTTTGGCACACGGCGCGCTCATCGATGCTGAACTGCACCATTTGCGACGCGCGACGGCGCATATAATCCACCGAACTGCGCACCACATCGTTCACGCAAGCGGGCGCAAGTGCAGGGCGTGAGCCGATTTTCGAGAACCGCTCGGTGATGGTACGCAGCCGATCGATGTCGTTGCCCATCTCGTCGAACATGCTCTCGTCGGCATATTTGCTTTTCAGCACCTCGATCCATGCCACGAGCGACGAAATGGGCGTGCCGAGTTGATGCGCCGTCTCTTTCGACAAGCCCACCCACACGCGGTTCTGCTCCGACCGTTTAGCGCTGGCCAACGCCGCCACCACCAACATCACAAACACGGCGATGATACCCAACTGCACGTATGGAAACAATTGCAGCCTTTTGAGCGTGATAGAGTCATCGTAGTAGATGTACTGCGGCTCCGCGCCTGCGATGTCGATGACTATTGGCTGCTGATTTTCGCTCAGTCTGGCGTAGGTGCGCTCATAAAACTCGTCAGCGCCAACGGCTGGCACATCAAAATTGCGCGCCTCACGAAAATTACCTACGCTGTCGACTATCAGCACGGGAATATTGTCGTTTTCCTCGATAATTTTCCAGATGAAATCGATGTTTTGCGCGTTGTCATCGGCCTGAACGAACTGCCGCATGGCTTCTGCCCAAATCTCCATTTTCTGACGCTGGTCGGCCTCCAATCGCTCCACCAAACGGTTGGTGAACACCAACGATGCCGCCACAATGATCAGCGCCACCAGCCACAGCAAAAATCGTATGATCGAATTTTTCATTTTACAGTCAATTTATCGTTAATCATTCGTTCGATATACTGCTGAATGGCGGCTTTCAAATAGCGTTCTTCGGTCGAAACATCAACAGAATCGCGCAAATTGTTTTTCAGAAAACGATCGCTAACATAGTTGTAGACCGCCACAGTTTTTGTGCCATCGAACTGCACCAGCAGACTATCGCCAAACAGCTGATACACGCCATTGTTGTAGTTCACAACGTAGTGCGGTTCTGCGCCATCGATAGCATTATTGCCAAAAGCAAAATAGGGTTCGGGGCAATGCAGATAATGCAAAAGCGTCGGCATAATGTCAGTTTGCGCCATCGGCACATCGCTCACGCCACGCAGATTGCTGCCATGCTGATAAAAGAAAATCGGTATCTCGTACAAGCCTCTATCGTTCTGATATTCAGCGTGCGACGAAGCGTTGGTGTGGTCGGCGGTGAAGACAAACAGCGTATTGTCGAACCACGGATAGCGACTCATCTTCTCGAAAAATAATCGCAGCGCATGGTCGGAATAGCCCACGCACTTGTGAATGGGGTGCGTTCCTTCTGGGAAAACGCCTTCGTAACGCTTCGGCACAGCAAACGGGTGATGCGACGAGGCCGAAAAAATGGTGGTGATGAACGGCTGACGAAATTCGCCCATTTTATCAGCAAAAAATTGGAAAAATTCCTCGTCCCAAATGGCCCAAACGCCATCAAAATCCTCGTCGTGACCATACTCGGTCATGCCGAAATAATCGTCGTAGCCAGCGGCGTTGGCGTATGCCTGAAAACCCATCGAACCGTTGGGCGCGCCATGGAAAAATGCAGAATAATAGCCTTCGTCCTTCAGCACTTTCGCCACCGACGACACTTCGTTAGTAGCATACGGCGTGGTGATGTACGGTTCGATAAACATCGGAATGCTCGATAGCGTCGATGGCATGGCGTCGATGCTCTTGCGGCCATTAGCAAAACTCTTGCTGAAAGTGTAACTCTCGGCTATCAGCGAATCGAGAAATGGCGTATAACCCGCGTAAGTGCCGCTGTCCAAATCGTGATTGAAAAAGCCGACATACTCCTTCCCGAAACTCTCCATGATGATGACCACCACATTCAGCGGACGAAATTCGCCATCTGACGCAGGTTGATGCACTGGCGTGAAAATCGTGGGCAGTTCCTCATCGCCGAAATAGTGCGGACTCTCGTACGGCTTGCGCTCCACCGTGGTGAAAAGGCTGAAAGGCGTATTCAGCACCAGCGCATTTTCCACAGGGTGATTGATGTACTGCGCCGCATTGCTGATGTTTATCGGACGCGTGTAAGCGCCAAATCCGCCACGAATGCCGATGACCGTGAAATAGGCACATGCAAGCAAAATGGCCGTGTGCAGAGGATAGTAAACGATTTTTGCAACGCTCTCATTTTCAGGACGATAGCGCCTATAGCCTAATACCAAAACGGTTATTGCTGCAGCGCAAAAAAGCGTGATGTACCAATAATCGATCAGTCCTATTGCAATGATTTTCAGCAGGTTTCCATCGTTCTGAAATTCGCTGAAAAATGTAATTGTGGTGCGGCGTTGCGTGAACGGGAAATAGGCCATATCGGCACAATTCACCACTAGGAGCAGAATGTTTATCGTCAAGAAAACCCACTTCACCGCCTTCTGATAGCGCACATCGGCACGAAAATGCAGTGGCAAAAGCGCGCAAAAAATGTAAAGCGAATTAAACAGCAGCAGTGCCGACAAATCGAACCGCATGCCACCGCAGCAAACCTCGATGAAATGCGCCCAAGTCATGTCGGCAAAGGTATCACGATAGATCAAGAAAAAGAAGACCCTGCACAACGAAAAAAGCAGCATCATCAACGCCAAATTGCACAAAACCACAGTAAGCGGGTTGCGCCACAGAGCGGCAAAAAAGTTCGTTATTTTCTTCATTTTCAACACTTTACCGATATTTTTCTTCATCAAAATCTTCGAGAATGGAATTGTAACTAACAAAGCGCGACATGGCTATTTCGCCATGCTCCACAGCCTCAATCACGGCGCAACCTGGCTCGTGCGTGTGCGAACAATTGTTGTAGCGGCAGCGGTGCGACGCCTCGAATATCTCCGGAAAATAGTGTCCCACCTCGTCGGCTTTCATGTTCACCATGCCAAAGCCCTTCAGCCCAGGCGTGTCGATCACAAAAGTGCTGGGCGCAGTCTCGTACATCTCCGAAAAAGTGGTGGTGTGCATGCCCGTGAGGTGCGCCTCCGAAATGGCTGCGGTTTTTGCTTCGGCATTGGGCAGCAAGCGGTTTATCAGCGTTGATTTGCCGACGCCCGAATTGCCCGACAGCAGCGTGGTTTTGCCCAGCAAAAGCGACTGCAACTCTTGCAGATTTTCACCCGTTTCTGCCACCATGCGCACGCAGCGATAACCGATTTTTTCGTACATCCGGCACAAATCATCGAGGGAAGCGCATTCTTTTTCGTCGAGCAGATCAATCTTGTTGAAAACCAAGATGGTCGGCACACCATAAGCCTCGGCCGTAGCCAAAAATCGATCGATAAAAATGGTGGAAGTCTCTGGTTTTCGCAGGGTTACAACTAGCACCGCTTGGTCGATGTTTGCCGCGATAATATGCAGTTGTTTCGACAGATTGGTGGGTTTTCGCACGATGTAATTTTTGCGGTCGTGCAAGTGCGTTATCAGCCCCACTTCGTCGAAATCGACACGATCGCCCACCGCCACGGGATTGGTGCTTTTTATGCCTTTGATGCGGAAATTACCACGCACTTTGCACACCACCAGCCGACCATCGTCGCAGCGGACAAAACAATCAGAACCAACTATTTTTACGATTATTCCAGTCTTCATACTAAAATAAATAATAAATAATTAACAATGAAAAATAATTTTCATATCTATTATTATTCATTATTCATTTTTAATTATTTATTAGCACACGACAGTGTGCTAGAACGCTTCTTTGATTGTTAAATAAAAATTCCAGCCATCGAGTTTCCACGACGGGTTGATGTTGCTGCGCGCCACATCGAAACGCACATTCACTTTGGCCTTGTTCACAGCCACGCGCAAACCCGCGCCATAACCCACTTTCGGCACGGCAAATTGCCAATTTTGCAGATTGTAGACATCGCCAATGCCGCCAAAAACGGTCGCTTTCAAAAATCGCCAGATAGGAATGCGCAATTCGGCCTGCAGCGCAAGTGCCACATCGTCGCGAAACTGCCCACGACGAATGCCACGCACCTCGTCCAATCCGCCCAAAGTGGGCAACATCTGCACAGGCTTATTTTTTCCGAAAGAGAAATCGGTCTTCACCTGCCATGCGAAAATCAGATCTTTATAGATCGGCACAAACTGGCGAAATTCGGCCGCCACGCTGCCCATGCGATAGGTGCTGCCAAGATACGGCTCGTAGTAGTTGCCCACGGCTTTGAAAAAGATGCCACGATGCGGGTAGAACTGCGTATCGCGCGAATCGTACGACACCAACGCACCCAAGCCCAGCATCACAAACGAGCGATCGAGGCCCGTGACGGAGCAAAACTGCGCCACCGAATCGAGGTTGACCGAGGTCGACGGCTTCTCCCAACGAAAATCGACGCTCGCGCCCACAATCCAATGTTCGCCCACATAGCACTGCGGTTGTGCGCTGAAAGTGACATTATCAGAACTGAAGGCGATACGCTCGCCAAGCAGTCGTTTTGTGTCATTGCCGATGCCGTAAAAATAGTCGGGATAGCGTTTGAAACCCACTTTGGCGTACATAAACCAGCGCGTGCCGCCGCCAAAATAGACGGTCGAAAGCACATTGGCGTTCCACTGTTTGTTGAGCGTATAAGCACCATCGAAATAGATGTCACTCACCTTTGTCTGCTCTTTGCAGTTGAAATAATAGGCTCCAGCCACGCCAAATGCCCAACGCGTTTCGGGCTGATAAGCAACCGTTGGCACAGCCAGAAATTTCCAATCGAGCAGCGTATTCCACCGCGATTTTTTCGAGACAGAATCGGTCACAGCAACATTTTCCACCGCCACCGAATCAGCCGTATTTTGTGCACTGATATTGGCACACAAAAACAAGGCCAGCAAGCCAAAGCCGCACCGACCTACGCTAAAAATGTGATTACCAAGCAGTTGCGACACGCCGTTTATACGGTCATAATCTCTTTTTCTTTGGCGGCCATCATATCGTCCACACGCTTGATGTATTTGTCGTGCAGTTTTTGAGCTTCGGCCTCACCATCTTTGCCCATATCTTCGGGCATTCCGTTTTTCACCTCTTTTTTCATCTGGTCGATGGCGTCGCGGCGCGCATTGCGAATGCTCACTTTGGCCTCTTCGACAGCACCACCTGCGGTCTTCACCAGCTGGCGACGACGCTCTTCGGTAACGGGCGGAATGGCCAGACGAATGCTCTCGCCGTTGTTGGCAGGCGTAATGCCCACTTCCGAAGCCAAAATAGCCTTCTCGATAACGGGAATGAGTGCCTTTTCGTAGGGCAAAATCTGAATGGTGCGCGCATCGGGCGTGGTGAGCGTTGCCACATTGTTCAGCGGCACCACGCTACCATAATACTCCACCCGCACACCGTCCAAAATGCGCACATTGGCTTTGCCAGCGCGGATATGCGCCAGAGCATCGTCCAGAAACTGCACTGCCATCTCCATCTCTTCCGACGCAGCGTCGATAATCTGTTTCACTTTTTCTTGCGACATAACGAACTCAAGTTTTTCGGGTAAACAAAAATTATTTTCAGTCGCAAAGATAACTATTTTGCTCGGTTAAAGCGACATTTTTGCAGAAAAATTTTGCAAAACTTGGAATTATAAAAATTTCTCTCTAATTTTGTGAGTTGTTTCGGTTGTAGCGAAATGCCCCAACCATCGGTCTTTTGACCTTCCGATTTGATAATAAAACAACAACATACATGGTTAATCAGTGGATTTTCAACCAACTTACACCGGAACAAGAAGCAAGCCGTGAGTCTCTGCAAGAGTCGCTCGGCGTAGGGTCAATTCTAGCCCAACTACTGATACAGCGCGGTGTAAACACATTCGACGAAGCAAAAGTATTTTTCCGCCCCGAACTGAGCGATTTGCACGACCCATTTCTGATAAAAGATATGGATCGCGCCATCGAACGGCTCAATTTGGCACTGTCGCACAACGAAAAAATTCTGATCTACGGCGACTACGATGTGGACGGCACAACAGCCGTGGCGCTGGTCTACACTTTCCTTTCGCGCTACACGCACAACATCGATTTCTACATTCCCGATCGCTACACCGAAGGCTATGGCATCTCGTTCAAATCGGTCGACTTTGCTGCCGAAAACGGCTTCACGCTAGTGGTGGCACTCGACTGCGGCATCAAAGCCGTGGACAAGGTGAAATATGCTGCCGAAAAAGGCATCGACTTCATCATCTGCGACCACCACAACCCTGGCGACGAACTGCCGCCCGCTGTGGCTGTGCTCGACAGCAAGCGCGACGACTGCACCTATCCCTACAAACACCTGTCGGGCTGCGGCGTGGGTTTCAAACTGATGCAGGCCTTTGCGCAAAACAACGGCATCGATTTTTCGCTACTGCAGCCGCTGCTCGACCTTGTGGCAGTGAGCGTGGCGTCGGATATTGTGCCGATAACGGGCGAAAACCGCATGCTGGCATTCTACGGATTGCGCCAACTGAACGAAAATCCGCGAATCGGTTTGAAAGGCATTATCGATGTCTGCAAAATAAACGCTAAAGAACTGACTATCAGCGACATAGTCTTCAAAATCGGACCACGCATAAACGCTTCGGGACGCATGCATTCAGGTCGCGAGGCAGTGGAACTGCTCATCACGCAAGATCCTGAATTTGCCCTGCAACGCAGCACGCTCATCAACAACTACAACGAAGAACGCCGCGACATCGACAAACGCACCACCGACGAGGCTAAGGCGCAACTGGTGATGACCGAAGGCTACGCCGATCGGCACTCCATAGTGGTCTACAACGAAGAGTGGAACAAAGGTATTGTGGGCATTGTGGCGTCGCGCCTGTGCGAAGAATTTTACAAACCAACCGTGGTGCTGACCAAAGCCAACGGACTTGTGAGCGGTTCGGCGCGCTCGGTGAAAGGATTCGACCTCTACAGCGCCATCGACAGTTGCCACGACCTGCTCGAAAACTTTGGCGGTCACCTCTACGCGGCAGGACTGACCATGCGCGAAGAGAATGTGGAGGCGTTCGCCAAGAGTTTCGAAGATTTTGTATCGCAAAACATCAAACAGGAGCAACTAACGCCACAAATAGAGATTGACGCCGAGATGCCATTCAGCGAACTTTCGCCACGCTTTTTCCGCATTCTGAAGCAGTTTGCGCCATTCGGTCCGTGCAACATGAAACCCGTTTTCTGCACTCGCCGCGTGTACGACGCTGGCGGCAGTCGCGCTGTGGGCAAGGACAAAGCGCACCTGAAGCTGGAGCTACGCGACGAGAGTGGCGAAAATGTCTTCAGCGGCATTGCCTTCCACATGAGCCGTTTTGCCGAGCCACTCAAGGCGCACCAGCCCATCGACATCTGCTATACCCTCGAAGAAAACTCCTTCAACGGCATCACCACCATGCAACTGCAGGTGAGAGATATTAAGTTGAGTGAATAAGGAGAAAAGACAAAGGAGGAAAGACGAGAAAGTGAGGAATTAGGAGTGAGGAGTGATTGCATGACAGATGGACAATGTAATTTCATTCAGTCATTCAATAAATCAATAATTCAATAATTGTTTTGTAGGGGCGAATGATTATTCGCCAAGAATTATGTGAAATTTATTCAACATTATTTATCACTCCCGAAAACAAAATGGTATTCGTTGTTTCTTCTACTATCTCGAAAAGAAATGGTTTGTTCACCTTCATGACCTTGGAGTGAGGTTTCTCATACCACAAGCAGCCAACACTACAGCAGGTAACAGCAGCGGCTTCAGTACCATTTTCATCGACTTTGACTTTTACCTGCTGAACAATATCTGCCATCTGCGAACCTTCGATACATTCTGGAATAATATCCTCGGATTCAAAAAGGCACAACATTCCCATGTCGCAGAGCAAAGTCGTTAAATCCAATCTACTAGTTACTTCAAAGCGTGGCAACGACAAATCCACCTCTTCAAATTTTGAAGAAAATTTGTACTCGACCTTCCGCATTTCTTCAAGTACATCGCTAATGGTGTGTTCGCCAACGGGCAAATAAATGCGCATAGCAAATTTTTTATGGTTCGCACTCACGCAAGTATATGGCAAGCTCACCGCTTGATAAACAGGAGTTTCTTTGTAATCCATGCGACCTTGACGATGCATGGTTGGCACTTTCTTTTTTCCCTGCGTTCCATAGAATATACGCTCAGCCGTATTTTCTTCATAAAATTGATCACACCAAGACCCTTTGAAATAGAGAATGTCCACGATAAGCGACCGAGTAAGGGCATCAATGTTAGCATCAAGGTGAGGAATGAGACCATGTGTTGCCTTGCGAATAGTCTTGTCCATAATGCCTTTCGTTTTCGGATCTGCGAAATTCACCGCCCTAGCACAAGC